>NZ_BMLX01000006.1 GCF_014645535.1 Silvimonas iriomotensis | reverse complement strand
CCCGAACAGGACCGTGAAACGACTTAGCGCCGATGATAGTGCGGATTACCCGTGTGAAAGTAGGACATTGCCAGACACCCATATAAAACGCCCGTACAGAGACCTGTACGGGCGTTTTGCTTTTACGTTGCCGGTAAATGGCGTCGCTCCTGACCAGAAAACACCCGCGCTTCAGGCTGCCGGCAGACGGTTAAGCACTTTGCGCGCGTAGTCGATGGTTTCGCTGGCAGTCAGGCCGATCGCCGCCGCGAACTCCTGCCGCCACAAGTCCGCCCCGGCACCATGCAGGAAGACGCCAGACTTCGCTGCATCCAGCGGCGCCATGCCTTGTGCCATCAAGGCCGCGATGATGCCCCCCAGAATATCCCCTTGCCCTGCCGCTGCCAGCGCTGCATTGCCTGAGCCATTGATGCTGGCGTGGTTGCTATCGCATACCACCGTACCAGAGCCTTTGAGCACGATGATGGCCTGATAGCGCTGAGCCAGTTCCTGCGCTGCAAAGAGCCGGTCTTGCTGCACCTGGGAAGTAGGGCACCCCAATAATCGGGCGGCTTCAGCGGGGTGGGGCGTGAGTACGGCGGGGATAGCGCGTTCTGTACATAAGCGCGCCAGTTCCTGCTGACTGGCCAGCAGATTAAGCCCATCGGCATCCAGTACCAGTGGTTCTGGTCGTCCCAGCAACTCGGCGACGAGATCAATTGCTTCCGGGCTTTGGCCCAGGCCAGGACCGGCTAACCAGATATCATGCGGCTGCCCTGGCAAATCTTTTGCCGGCGCCAGCATCAGCTCTGGCGCGACAAGATCTACAGCCAGCCCCGGCCCCAGCAAGCCGATGCGGACTTTGCCGGCGCCCAGCCGCAGCGCGGCCCGGCCAGCCAGCAAAGGCGCGCCGGTCATGCCCGGTGCGCCGCCCAGAATGCCCAGCGTGCCATAACTGCCTTTATGACTGGCCTGATGCCGCTGCAATTGCGGCGGCAAAGTATCGGGTTGATAGAGTTGCAGATCGCCGGGCGGAAATGCGCTGGCGGGGATATCGAGGTTGAAGATCAAGACCTGGCCGGCGTAATCCTGGCCTTCGGCTGTATGCAGGCCCGGCTTGTCGCCAATAAAGGTGAGCGTGGTGTGGGCGTGCAGGGCCTTGCCGCGGATGGCGCCGGTATCGGCATCAAGACCGCTGGGGATATCCAGGGCGATGACCTTCTGCCGACTGGCTTCAATCTGCGTGAACAATGCTGAGACGACCTCTGGCACGTCGCGACTGAGACCTATGCCGAAGAGCGCATCAATGACGAGGTCATTGTTTTCATCCCATGCGTCATCCAGCGTGCCGCCGGCGCGATGCCACAATTCCAGCGCCCGGGCCGTGGGCGCAGAAGCCGCACGACTGCCGCTGAGGTAATGCACCCTGACCTTGTAGCCGCCTTCCTTGAGATGACGGGCGACCGTGAGCCCGTCGCCCCCGTTATTGCCCGGGCCGACCAGCACGACTACGCGCGTTTCCTGGGGAAAGCGCGCCGCGATCCACTGGGCTGCGGCAAGGCCCGCTCGCACCATGAGCTGCGCGCCTGCGGCGACCTGGGTTTGTTCTATATGCCGGGTGGTTTTGCTGCGATAGAGATCGTGAGTCATGGCCGGGCCAGCCTCGTTAAAACAAGCGCGGCCCCGCAGGGCCGCATCAGATCAGAATATCAGGGCACCCAGAGTGCGGTCCTGTTCCAGCAAGGCCTGCACATCTTCAAGACTGGCCCGCTCTTTTTCTTCGCGTCGCGGATTCTGCCGCTCTGCCAGCCGCGGCCGGACATGCAGTTTCACTTGTGTGTCGTCATACCAGAACGCCAGCGTCGGGTAGAGCGCATGGCGGTGCGTTGGTGGCGGTTCCAGGTGCTGGTACTCGATCCGCTCGTTCAAGAGGAAGATCTCGACGCTCTTGGGGTCATCGGTATAGATCAGCAAGTTGATATCCGAATGACTACCCGCCACGCCAGACAGGACAGACCCCGTGAGCCACGGATTAAAACTGCGCAACAGCCGCATCACCGTGACCGCTTTTTGCCTTAGCTCCTGCAAACAGCCGTCGTGCTCAGGCTGGTAAATGGCGCGATAGCTAGCCAGTGCGTCTTCTATTTCCTGGTTGGAGGGCAGAACATGCGCATCCGAAACACCCAAATGGCGCGCGGCTTTTTTCTTGGCCAGCGCAAAGTCATGCATATGGTCTTCGGCGATCAGGCGGGCGGCATGATGTGCGATTTCGGCACGCAAGGTCAGGGTGTGACGATCGGCTGAAAAGGATTTACCCATGATGGCGGTTCTCCAGGTGGCGGTCAGGGCGGTTGGGTGGGTCAACCAGTTGCCGTCTGTGGCTGCAAGGATCAGGGCTGTCGCTGGGTGGGAACCTCCGGGAATGGTCTCGGGGGAGTAAGGGCCTGAAACGGTTCAAGCCCTTACTGCATAACAGTAAATCATTGCGCGGAATTACGCGAATCGGCTTTGCTTGCCCCTGTCTAAAACAGCAGGTCCTTGATTTCATCCAGCGGCTGCGAAGCCACAGAGCCGCTGCCCAGACCCAGTTCCGGATTGGTTTGCGTGTATTCAGCAAAGAAATACTCGGTGCGGTCGCCCTTTTCGGTCTGGATGGTTTGCGCAACAACGCCATCCGGAACCGGATACTGCCGCTCGGGGACATCGGCCAGCGCTTTCCCCATATAGTTGATCCAGATCGGTAACGCCGCCGCGCCCCCGGTTTCCGAACCGCCCAAAGAACGGGGCTGATCAAAACCGACCCATGCCACGGTGACGATGCCCGGCGTAAAACCGGCAAACCAGGCGTCATGCGTATCGTTGGTGGTCCCCGTCTTGCCCGCCAGATCCATGCGGCCCAGCACGCGTGCCTTGCTGCCTGTGCCATAGCGGACCACGTCCTGCATCATGCTGGTCATGACGAACGCATTGCGGGCCTCCAGCGTGCGTTTGGCGTTCTGTCCGGCGACTTGCGGCGCGGTCTGTGCCACCAGGTTACCGCGCGCGTCGACAATTTTGTCGACATACCATGAATAAACGCGATAACCGGTATTGGAGAACACCGAATACCCTTCTGCCAGCTGCAGCGGGGTGACACTGCCTGCGCCCAGCGCCATGGTCAGATAGGCCGGATTTTGCTGGGGCGTGAAGCCAAAGCGGGTATCGAACTGCTGCGCGTACTGCGGCGTGATGGATTGCAGAATGCGGATCGACACCAGGTTTTTGGAGTGGGTCAGTGCATTGCGCACCGTCATCATGCCTTCGTATTTACCGTCGTAGTTCTTGGGCTCCCACTTCTGGCCGCCGACCTGGTCCGGATTGATCACAATGGGGGCATCGTTGATCAGCGTGGCCGGGGTGACGCCTTTTTCCAGCGCGGCAGAATAGACAAAGGGTTTGAAGCTGGAGCCCGGCTGGCGCCAGGCCTGGGTGACATGATTGAAGTTGTTACGGTTGAAGTCATACCCGCCAACCAGCGCCTTGACCGCGCCATTCTGGCTGTCGAGCGACACCAGTGCGCCTTCAACCTGCGGTAGCTGCGAGATTACCCAGTTATCGTCTTGCTTGACCACTCGGATAATGGCGCCAGGGCGGATGCGCGCGGTCGGATTGGCTTTGTCGGTCAGCGCAAAGCGGGCGAATTTAAGCCCGTCGCCCTCAATGGTGATCACTTCGCCACCCTTGAGCCAGGCCTTCACGCTTTTGGGCGATGCGGTTTGTACTACGGCAGCCAGTTGCTCATCTGAATCCTTGATGTCAGCCGTTGCGTCATCCAAAGCTTCTTCATTACCAGCATTGAAAAGTTCTGGGTCTATAAAGCCTTCAGGGCCCCGATAACCATGACGAAGATCGTAATCATTGAGGCCTTTTCGTAGTGCGAGATACGCGGCTGTCTGGTTCTTGCTGTCGAGCGTCGTGTAAACCTTGAATCCGGCGGTGTACGCGGCATCCTTGTAACGGTCGAACATCATTTGCCGTACGGATTCGGCCACATAGTCAGCATGAACCGGGAAATCCTGGACCATGCGCTTGATGACAAGCTGGGTGGTAAGGGCAGCGTTGTACTGTTCGTCGGTGATGAAATGCAACTCGCGCATGCGCCTTAATACATATTGTTGGCGTAATGTAGCGCGTTTGAAATTGGCAACCGGATTGTAGGACGAGGGGGCCTTTGGCAACCCGGCCAGCATGGCAGCCTCGGCAACATTTAATTGTTTGAGGTCTTTGCCGAAATAAGTTTGTGCGGCAGATGCAAAACCGTATGCACGCTGACCGAGATAAATCTGGTTCAGATAAAGTTCCAGAATCTGGTCTTTGGAAAGATTGTGTTCGATTTTGAATGCAAGCAGTGCTTCGTTGAATTTGCGCGTTAATGTTTTTTCGTTGGACAGATAAAAATTGCGGGCCACCTGCATGGTGATGGTACTGGCGCCGGACTGGACATGTCCGGGGATCATGTTCCCCAGCATTGCGCGTGCAACGCCCATGTAGTCAACGCCGCCGTGCTGGTAGAACCGCTCGTCTTCTGCGGCCAGCAAGGCTTGTTTCATGATGAGGGGCACCTGGTCTATCGGTACGAATGCGCGGCGTTCTTCGCCGAATTCACCGATTAACACCTGATCAGCGGTATATACACGCAGCGGGATTTTAGGGTGGTACTCGGTTAAAGCTTCAAGTGAAGGTAATCTGGGGTAGGTCAGAAGGACGGCAAAAAAGACCAGACCGACGGCAAAAAGAATAAGTCCGGAGAAGATGCCAAGGCAAATTAGCAGAATTCGTTTTGTCATTTTCTTCATTAAAAGCTGCATTACAAAGTTTTTAAGATATACGCAGCCTGTTGCAAAAATAAACGTAAATACCAGGCGCTTCTTTACAGGTCTGGCCGCAGCTTGTTAGGATTTTCACGCATTCTGACAGCATACCATCCTACTTTCCTGTTTTTAAAAGGAAATTGTGTTGAATCTCGACTTTCTCAAACCAAAGGCGCCGCCGTTGATCGGAGTGGATATCAGCTCCTCGGCCGTCAAGATGGTCGAACTGGGTCAAACCGGGCGCAACTATAGCCTTGAGCGCTATGTGATCGAACCATTGCCGAAAGACGCTGTGACCGATGGCAACATTGCCAATATGGAAGCAGTGGGTGAGGCCGTGCGTCGCGCATGGAAGCAGATGGGGACCCGGTTGAAAAACGTGGCGATTGCCTTGCCGGCAGCGTCCGTCATCACCAAGAAAATTCTGGTGCCCGGTGATCTGTCCGAACGCGATCTGGAAACGCAGGTTGAAACCGAAGCGAACCAGTACATTCCGTTTTCGCTCGATGAGGTGAACCTGGACTTTCAGGTGCTGGGCGCTGCGCCCAATGTGCCGGAAGAAAACGAGGTACTCATCGCTGCTGCCAAGAAAGAAAAGGTGGAAGAGCGTGTGGCCGCCATTGAACTGGCCGGCCTCAAGGCGCTGGTGGTGGACGTCGAGTCCTACGCCACCCAGGCTGCGTTCGAGCTCATGCGCCCGCAACTGCCCAACAATGGCGACAACCAGATTGTGGCCGTGGTGGACATTGGCGCGACTGCCATGCACATGAACATTTTCAAGGACGGTCAATCGATCTATAGCCGCGATCAAGCGTATGCCGGCAATCAGTTGACCCAGGAAATCCAGCGCAAATTCAACATGTCTTCCGAAGAAGCGGAAACGTCCAAGAAACAGGGCGGCCTGCCGGAAAACTACGAACCTGAAGTGCTGCAGCCGTTCATGGATACCATGGCGCTGGAAATCTCCCGTTCCTTGCAGTTTTTCTATACATCCAGCAACTACAACACAGTCGATCACATTTTGCTGGCCGGCGGTTGCAGTGCCATTCACGGTCTTGATGATGCGGTGTCCAGCCGTACCCAGGTGACCAGCACCATGCGCGCCAATCCGTTTTACGGCATGGCGACGGGCAAGGTGCGTGGCAAGCAGATCCAGCTGGATGCTCCTTCCTTGTTGATCGCATGTGGTCTGGCCATGCGGAGGTTTGACCCGACATGATCCGCATTAACCTGTTACCGCACCGGGAAGAGGCGCGCAAAGCGCGGCACAACCGGTATATGGCGATGCTGGGCATCGCTTTTGCTGCCGCAGCTGCGGTGGTGGCCCTTGGCTATTTCTATTATCAGTCGCGTATTGACACCCAGAATGAGCGCAACCAGTTCCTGGCCCAGGAAAACGCCAAGCTGGATCAGCAAATTGCCGAGATCGACAAGCTCAAGCAGGAAAAGCAGCAACTGCTCGACCGCAAGAAAGTGGTGGAACGCCTGCAGGCTAACCGTTCTGAAGACGTGAAGATGCTGGATCAGCTCACCCGTCAGACGCCGGAAGGCATTTACTTGAAGTACGTCAAGCAGAACGACATGACGCTTAACCTCAATGGTTATGCGCAGTCCAATGCGCGCGTGTCAACTTACATGCGTAACCTGGCTGACTCGCCCGTGTTCGAACAGCCAACGCTGATTGAAGTGAAGGCCGCGCAAGTGGGTAATCAGCGTTTGTCCGAGTTCACGCTGACCGTACGTCTTGCCCGCCCCAAGGATGATGCATCTGCCCCGGCTGCTGCACGTAGTCCCGCATCCGCGCCCGGAGGTGCCAAATGACCCTTGATGAATTGCGCAATCTTGACCCCAAGGACATGGGCAACTGGCCGCGTGCGGCGCAGATCGGCCTCGTTGTTGTCCTGGTGGTGGTCGTTCTCGTAGCAGGTTATTTCCTGCTCTGGAGTGATCAGATGGATCAACTGGCCGCCGGCCAGCAGCAGGAAGAAGCGCTCAAGACGCAGTATCTGGACAAAGCCCAGAAAGCGGCGAACCTGGAAGCCTACAAGCAGCAACTGAAGGAAATCCAGGATTCGTTCGGTGTGTTGCTGCGTCAGCTGCCGACCAAGTCTGAAATGGAAACCCTGTTGACTGAAATCAACCAGGCCGGCGTGGGTCGTGGTCTGCAGTTTGATCTGTTCCGTCCGCAGGCTGAAACCAAGACCGCTGAATTTGCGGAAATGCCGATCGATATCCGGATCACCGGCAGCTATCACGATCTGTCTGCCTTTGTGAGCGACGTAGCTCAACTGTCGCGGATTGTGACGCTGACCAATATCGAGCTGTCTGTGCCCAGGTCGCCAGACTCGCTGAGCATGGCTGCCGTGGTGAAGACATATCGCGCTCTGGATGACTCGGAGCAGCAACAGGTGCGTCAGGCTGAGGCCGATGCGAAGAAGAGGACACGATGAGTACACGCATGGACCATCTGCATAAACGCATGATGCTGCGCGGCCTTGCTGTGTCGATGCTCGCGTTGCTGCTGGCC
This sequence comes from Silvimonas iriomotensis, assembly GCF_014645535.1. Lineage (NCBI taxonomy): Bacteria > Pseudomonadati > Pseudomonadota > Betaproteobacteria > Neisseriales > Chitinibacteraceae > Silvimonas > Silvimonas iriomotensis. Next base: position 219,725 of record NZ_BMLX01000006.1, on the reverse strand, counting down.
GGTTGTTTTGGCGATGAAAACAGTGATCTGAAACAGTGGATGCGTGAGCGTTCCGAAGGCATGCGTGGCCACATCGAGCCGCTGCCCGAAGCCCGCCAGTACACGCCGTTCGCTTATAACGCGTTTGATGTGGCCGATCCGTTCAATCCGCACAAGATGGACGCCGCCCGCAAGAACAACAGCGCCAATGCGCCGGATACCAACCGGCCCAAGGAAGCGCTGGAAAACTACGACCTGGAAAAGCTGACCTTCGTCGGCACGTTGCAGCAGGGCAAGACGATACAAGCGCTGATTCGTGCGCCTGACGGCAACTTGTATCGGGTCAAGCTCGGTAACTATATGGGGCAGAACTTCGGCAAGATCATGACGATCAGCGATACCGAAGTGAAGCTGAAAGAAATCGTCGAAGACAGTGGTGGAGACTGGGTGGAGCGCGATACAGCGCTTCCCCTGCAAGAGGCGGAGCAAAAGAAATGATCAAGGCATCTAACCTGCAACGAGTGTTGCTGGCCAGTGGCTTGCTGGTGGCATCATGGGCGTTTGCGGCAGATATCACCGCCGTGGATGTAACAACAGTCTCTGCTGAAAAGCAGGTCATCAAGCTGACTTTCAATGGCGACGTGCCGACCCCGACCAGTTTCTCGGTCAATACGCCGCCGCGCATTGCCTTTGACTTTGCCGGTACCGGCAATCAGGTGGGCAAGAACAGCGTTCAGGTCAATGGCAGCGCCCTGCGCCTGATCAACCTGGCCGAAGGCTCTGGCCGTACCCGCGTGGTGCTGAACCTGCAAAAGCAGGCCGGCTACACCACCAAGGTCGACGGCAAGACGTTCCTGATTACGCTGGATGGCACGCAGTCTGCGGTTTCCAGCGAAGCGCGCCCGGTGCACTTCTCTGACGTGAAGCCGACCGCCACGACCCAGTCGATCAAGGGTGTGGATTTCCGTCGCGGCCCGAACGGCGAAGGCCGACTGGTGGTGGATCTGTCTGACCCCAATGTCGGCATCGACATCAAGCCGCAAGGCAAGAGCCTTCTGGTTGATTTCACCAAGGCCACCCTGCCCAAGACCCTGGAACGCCGTCTGGATGTGACCGACTTTGGCACGCCGGTGGTGAAAGTGGATGCGTTCAGTCTGGGTGACAACGCCCGCATGGTGATCGAGCCCAAGGGGAACTGGGAGTACTCGGCTTATCAGACTGAAAACCGCTTCATTGTTGAAGTGCGTGAAAAGATTGATGACGACAAGGCCGCCAAGGTCAAGCCGGCCTACAAGGGCGAGAAGCTGTCGCTGAACTTCCAGAACGTTGAAATCCGTACCGTGCTGCAAGTGATTGCCGAGTTTACCGGTCTGAACATCATCACCAGCGACTCGGTGAACGGTAGCCTGACGCTGCGTCTGAAGGACGTGCCGTGGGATCAGGCGCTGGACATCATCCTGCAAGCCAAGGGTCTGGATCAGCGTCGCAGCGGCAACGTGCTGTGGATTGCGCCGCGCCAGGAACTGGCCGACAAGGAAAAGCAGCAATACGAAGTCCAGAAGGCAACGGATGATCTGGAGCCGACCCGTACCGAATCGTTCCAGCTGAAGTACCAGAAGGGCGATGACATCAAGAAGATGCTCAACGACGGTCAGCAAATGCTGTCCAAGCGCGGTAGCGTCGTGGTTGACCAGCGCACCAACACGCTGTTCATCTCGGATGTATCGAGCAAGCTGGAACAGATTCGCGGCATCATCAACAAGGTGGACGTACCGGTTCGTCAGGTGCTGATCGAAGCGCGTATTGTTGAAGCCTCGGACACCTTCAGCCGCGAACTGGGTGCCCGTCTGGGTTGGGCTGCACTGGGTCACACCGGCAATACCACGATCGGTACGGCGCCAAGCTTGAACAACTTCACGACTACAAACAGCGATGGTTCGACGACCAACATCGGTGGCACCACGGCGTCCAACCTCTTGAACGTGAACCTGCCAGCAACCGGTCTGGGTGTGGGTAATGCTTCTACCTTCGCTCTGGTTGCGGCAAGTGCCAACTGGCTTGTGGGTCTGGAACTGTCCGCACTGGAAGCCGACAGCAAGGGCAAGATCATTTCCAGCCCGCGTCTGGTAACCGCCGACCAGGTGGAAGCCGTGATTGAAGATGGTCAACAGATTCCGTACTCGCAAAGCGCGCAGAACGGCGCCACGACCATCGCTTTCAAGGACGCAACCCTGTCGCTGCGTGTCACGCCGCAGATCACGCCGGATGGCAATGTGATCATGGACGTGAAGGTGAACAAGGATAGCGTGGGTCAGAACACCTCCAGCGGTCCGGCCATCAACACCAAGCACATTGAAACCAAGGTGCTGGTCGAGAACGGTGGCACGATCGTGATCGGTGGTATCTACACCCAGACGCTGTCGAACTCGGTCGACAAGACCCCGCTGCTGGGCGATATCCCGGTACTGGGTAACCTGTTCAAGTACAAGATTGATACCGATAACCGTGCAGAACTGCTGATCTTCATCACACCGAAGATTCTGCAATCTGATCTGACCCTGCGTTAAGCGGTCGGTGTAACAACAAAAAAGGAGAGCTGCGGCTCTCCTTTTTTGTTGTCTGTGGGTTCCGCGGCGTGCAGTTTTATCCGGCGTGCCTTGCCTCGCCGGCTTCTGTACAATTGATCATTATGAAAATGCCAGGCAACTTCTTTCTTGTCGGTCTGATGGGCGCGGGCAAGACCACGGTAGGTCGGGCGCTGGCGCGCGCGACCGGGAAAACCTTCTACGACTCCGACCATGAAATCGAGGCGCGTACCGGTGTGCGCATTCCCACGATTTTTGAACTGGAAGGCGAGACCGGTTTTCGCGCGCGGGAGTGCGCCGTGATTGCCGAATTGACCACCATGCCCGATATCGTGCTGGCAACAGGCGGTGGTGCCGTGCTCAATCCGGACAACCGCGCCGCGCTACGCCGTGGCGGGCTGGTCATCTATTTGCGTGCCAGCGTGGATGACCTCTACCTGCGCACAGCACACGACAAGAACCGGCCGCTGTTGCAGACGGCCAATCCCAAGCAGCGCCTGGCAGAGCTGTTTGAGGTGCGTGACCCTTTGTACCGTGAAGTTGCTGATCTCGTTGTCGATACCAGCCGGCAGACCGTGCAGCACCTTACCCATCAACTTTTGCAGCAACTGGAACAGAAAGCGTATGCGCACCGTCAAGCTTGATCTCGGCCCGGATTCTTATGACATCGTGATCGGCCGCGGCCTGCTGGCCCAGGTGGAGCGCATTACCGCATTGCTGCCGCAAAAGCGTGCTGCCATTGTCACCAACACCACGGTGGCGGCGCTTTATCTGGTGCCCTTGCAAAAGGCGCTGGAAGACGCGGGCGTGCAGATCATCCCGATTGTGCTGCCCGATGGCGAACAGTACAAAACCTGGGAAACGCTGAACCTGATTTTTGATGGTCTGCTGACCGCGCGGGCCGAACGCAAGACCACCCTGATTGCGCTGGGTGGTGGTGTGGTGGGCGACATGACGGGTTTTGCCGCCGCGGTGTACCAGCGTGGCGTGCCGTTCATCCAGATTCCGACAACACTGCTGGCGCAGGTTGATTCCTCGGTCGGTGGCAAAACAGCCATCAACCATCCGCTGGGCAAGAACATGATTGGCTCGTTCTACCAGCCGCAACTGGTACTGGCCGATCTGGCCTCGCTGGATACCTTGCCGGATCGCGAATTCTCTGCGGGTCTGGCTGAGGTCATCAAATACGGCCTGATCGACGATCTGTCGTTCCTTGAATGGCTGGAAGCCAATATCGAACGCCTGATGGCGCGTGATACCGAGGCACTGGCCTACGCGGTGGAACGCAGCTGCCAGAACAAGGCGCGCATTGTTGGTGAAGACGAGAAAGAGCACGGCGTACGTGCGCTGTTGAATCTGGGTCACACCTTTGGCCATGCCATTGAAACCGGCCTGGGCTACGGCGCGTGGTTGCACGGCGAGGCGGTCGCCGCCGGCATGGTGCTGGCCGCGCGGGCATCGCGTGAACTGGGCCAGATTACCGACGCCGATCTGGCGCGCATCATCAAGCTGCTGGACGCTGCCGGCCTGCCGACGGTTGCGCCGGCGCTGGGTTACGAGCGCTACGCCGCCTTGATGGCGCAGGACAAAAAGGTGGACGCCGGCAAGATCAAGTTCATCATCATGCGCAAGCTGGGCGAGTCGTACATCGGCACGCTCTCGCCCGAAGTCATTGCCGCCGCGCTTCAGGCCGGCTGTGCGGATGACGCTGCGGCCTCCCGCGTCGCGTAATCTTCCAACGTTTCATCCAGCGTCAGTCGCATCTGGTCGATCAGTTCGGCCAGATGCTTGCCGTCATGCGTGTACAGCGGCGTCACCACGTGCTCGAACACCTCCACCAGCTTGATGTGCCGCAGTGAAATGGCCGAGACCCACGCGCCATCCCTGACCTGTTCGACCCAGCCTTTCTCCAGCATGCGTTCCAGCAAGGCGTGAGCCGTATCCAGCCCCAGGCTGACGTTGCGGCGGAGCTGATCAATATGCAGGATTTCACCGCGATGGCGCGCGCGGGAGAGTTCCACTAACAGGCGTAGCGCCTGTTCAAAACGCGTACCCGCATGGCTATGCCAAGTCCAGGCATTGCCGTGCCAGTACGACAGGCTGGCTGAGAACACCGCGCCGGCCAGCACAATGACCCAGCACACGTACAGCCAGGTCAGAAAGATCGGGAAGCTGGCAAAGGCGCCATAAACAAGTTTGAGCGTCACAAACTCGTTGATATACAAGCCGAACAGCCCCTTCATCAGCTCCAGCAAAATCCCCACCATCAGACCGGCTGCGATGGCGTGCCGGCGCGGTACGTAGCAGTTGGGGATCATCTTGTAGACAAGGCTGAGCATGGCAAAGGTGACCAGGGTCGGGCCAATGCGCACGGTGCTGTCGAAGATATGAAAACCGCCAATCAGCCCGCGATGGTAAAACCACGAGGTCATGGTCAGGCTCAGGCCCAGGCCGAGCGGCCCCAGTGTCAGCGCGGCCCAGTAGATCAGCGTGCGCGTCAGCAATTTGCGCTGGCGCCGCACTGCCCAGATCTGGTTGAAGCTCTTTTCAATGTTGAACACCAGCAGCAGCGCGGTCACGGCCAGCCCGATCGTGCCAAAAGCAGTCAGTTTTTCCGCGTTATCCGAAAACTGCTTCAGGTAAACGCTGATGACCTTGGCCGAGGCATCCGGCACCAGATTGGTCACGATAAAGTTGCGGAACCGGTTGCTGTAGTCGCTGAACATGGGAAACGCCGAGAACAACGTCAGCGCGATGGTGAACAGCGGGATGATCGCCAGCAAGGTGGTGTAGGTAAGGCTGCCGGCGGTTTGCATGCAGCGGTCATCAAGCAGGCGGTGGCCGACAAACTTCATGAAGCCGGACAGGCGCCGCCAGAAGCCCAGGGTCAGCAGGGGCTGTAGGTGTCGTTGTACCGACGATAGAAATCGCATGGGCGTGATGGCTTCCTGCATAAATGATGCTGTCAACGTGTGGCGGGAACTTATAATACGCGAGTTTAACGATGTCGCTGCATCGCGGACTTGCCATTGTCATGGCGAAGTTCACATGCGCCCCCAACTGCCCGCTTGCCTGAACGGAGTTCTCTTTGGCTGACATTCTGGTCCTGTATTACAGCACGCATGGCGCCACGCGCCAGCTCGCCCAGCTGATTGCCCGCGGTATCGACGCCGTGCCTGGCGCCCGCGCCCGTTTGCGCACCGTGCCGCGTGTCTCGGCCGTGTGCGAAGCGACGGAACCGGACGTGCCAGAATCAGGCGCGCCCTATGTCACGGAGCAGGATCTGACCGAATGTATCGGCATCGCAGTCGGTTGCCCCACGCGCTTTGGCAATATGGCGGCACCGATGAAGTACTTCTGGGATTCCACCATCAACGCCTGGTTGTCGGGGCTACTGGTGGGCAAGCCCGCCAGTGTTTTTACCAGCACGGGCTCCATGCACGGCGGTAATGAAGCGACCTTGCTGACCATGATGATCCCGCTGCTGCATCACGGCATGATCATGGTGGGCACGCCGTATTCTGAAGAAGCCCTCTCTGCCACTGAAAGTGGCGGCACGCCCTACGGCGTCAGCCATATCGCCGGTGGCCGGGGCGAGAAACCCGTGACTGAGCATGAACGCACGCTGGCCATTGCCCAGGGCAAGCGTCTGGCGCAGATTGCACTCAAACTGGCCGCCGCATGACGCCCGCGATGAAACGGGCCTGGGCGCAGTGGGTCGCGGTGGTGTGTGTGTTGCTGCTGATCGCGCTGTGTCTGGTGTGGGAGCTGTGGCTGGCGCCGGTGCCGGCGGGTCGTGCCTCGCTGGCCTGGAAGGCATTACCGTTACTGTTGCCATTGCGCGGGTTGCTGCACGGGCGGCGCTATACCTATCAATGGGCGTCGATGTTTGTGCTGCTGTGGTGGACGGAGGGGCTGACGCGCGCGTGGAGCGATCAAGGCATCTCGCAGCAACTGGCCGTACTGGAAGTCATCATCAGTACCGTGGCGTTCCTCGCGATCTCGTTTTATGCCAAGTGGACGCGCCCCAGCGTGCTTGAGGCTGAAGTGGAAGCGGCAGAAAAACAAAAACAGGCCTGATGCCTGTTCGATGGGTGATGCGCCAAAAGCAGAGAAAAATAATGCCGGAGCCGATCAACAAGTGAGGAAGTGATGCTTCCCGTTGTTGAGGGTATCGAAACTTTCGGTAAAAGCTTCGCCTGTCCTGCCTTGTGGGCGGATGGTTTCCGGCAACTCCACATGCCGAGCCGTTGTGCCTGGGTGAGCCTGGGTTGAAAGGAAGCTCCAGGAGGGCGTTGAGCTGAAGTCAACGCCGCTTTTTCGCTTCATTTCGCCCTGGCAGACCCTTTGCACATCAGCTCGTTAACAGCCCGCCTTGCGGGCTGTTTCATTTGTGCCGATGCGTCGATAAACGGCTTAAACGGGTTGCGGATGTGTGCGTGTGATATTGGCGTGCAGCTTGTTCACAGCGGAGATATAAGCCTTGGCGCTGGCCACCAGAATGTCGGTGTCGGCGCCCTGGCCGTTAACCACGCGGCCGTCTTTGGACAGACGGACCGTCACTTCACCCTGGCTGTCGGTGCCCTGGGTGATCGCGTTGACCGAATACAACTGTAATTCGGCGCCGCTATTGGCGATCGATTCAATGGCCTTGAACGCGGCATCAATCGGGCCATCGCCATTGCATTCGACGCGATGTTCCTTGCCGTTTTCGTTCATGACCAGCGTGGCGCTCGGGGTTTCGCCGGTTTCGGACACGACCTTGAGCGACGTCAGGCGCCAGGTTTCCTGTTCCTTGTTCACCAGTTCGTCCGACACCAGCGCATGCAAGTCTTCGTCGAAGATTTCACGCTTGCGGTCAGCCAGATCCTTGAAGCGGGCGAAGGCAGCGTTGAGGGCTTCTTCGCTGGCCAGTTCAATGCCCAGTTCAGCGAGCTTGGTCTTGAACGCGTTGCGGCCCGAGAGCTTGCCCAGCGTAAGGCGGTTGGTCGACCAGCCCACAGATTCGGCGCTCATGATTTCGTAGGTTTCGCGGTGCTTGAGCACGCCATCCTGGTGAATGCCGGATTCATGGGCAAACGCGTTCGCGCCCACAATCGCCTTGTTCGGCTGCACCGGGTAACCGGTGATGGTCGAGACCAGTTTGGAGCTCGGCACGATCTGTGTGGTGTCGATGCGGGTGTCCACACCGAAGATATCCCGGCGGGTTTTCACCGCCATCACGATTTCTTCCAGGCTGGCGTTACCGGCGCGCTCGCCCAGACCGTTGATCGTGCATTCCACCTGACGCGCACCACCCAGCACGGCAGAGAGCGAGTTGGCGACGGACATGCCCAGATCGTCATGGCAATGTGCGGACCAGATCACCTTGTCGCCACCCGGGGTCGCGGCAATCAGGTTGCGGAAGAAGGCTTCGGTGATCCCCGGAATGGCGTAACCGACGGTATCCGGTACGTTGATGGTACGGGCGCCGGCCTTGATCACTTCGCCAAAAATATGGGCAAGGAAAGCCGGGTCGGAGCGCAGCGCATCTTCAGCAGAGAACTCGACATCGTCGGTGTATTCGCGGGCAATGGTCACGGCCTTGACAGCGGCTTCCACTACCTGGTCCGGATGCATGCGCAGCTTCTTTTCCATGTGGATCGGGCTGGTCGCGATAAAGGTATGCACACGGCCACGTGCGGCGGGCGTAATGGCTTCGCCAGCGGCGCGCACATCGCGCTCGTTGGCACGGGCCAGCGAACAGATGGTGGATTCCTTGATGATGCCGGCAATGGTGCGGATCGATTCGGCATCGCCCGGGCTGGCGGCGGCAAAACCGGCTTCGATGATGTCCACACCCAGACGTTCCAGCTGGCGGGCAATGCGGATTTTCTCTTCGCGGGTCATCGAGGCGCCGGGAGACTGCTCGCCGTCGCGCAAGGTGGTGTCGAAAATGTAAAGACGATCGCCCATGTTCGGTGTGCTCCGTGTGGCCGGCACAGCATCTGTGCCGGTAAAAAACGACTGGATGTCGAAAGCGCGCCCCTGGCTGGCGGCGAGCTGGGTAATACGGTTCAGGGCGGAGAGGGGCATGCTGCCGCGTTCACGCCATTTGTAGATGGCGGCACGGGAGACAGGATCGTCAGGGAAGAGGCGGTTGAGGGCATCGGCCAGCTCGCTGGGGCCGCCAAATTGCTCAATCAAACGTTCAATGTCCACAGACATGTCATGCTCCAGACCAGTTATTGGACTCAAGCATAAAACGCTGTGGACATTTGGTCAAACGGTTTTGTCCGATATTTGTCGAATTTGTGCAGTGCTCACACACTGGTTCGACATAATATAGACATTGTGTCTAATTCTGCCCGTTGGTGGGGGCGCTGCCGCGCTCAGCGGGCTTCTTGCCCCGGCGCAATAGTTGCCACAAGGCCATGACATAGCCCGAGGCGCCATAGGCAAGAAACAGGCAGAACAGAACCAGCGGCGGCTTGGCCACAATCAGCATCAACAACAGCACCATGACCAGCAAGGCCACAAACGGCACGGTCTTGCGCATGTTGATTTCCTTGAAGCTCCAGAATCGCACGTTGGACACCATGGTCAGACCGGCGAACAGCGTGAGCAGCAAGGCAAAGAAAGGCAGGGCGTCGCTGATGGAAGAGAGTTCATCGGCGTATTCGTGGCTGATCCACACCAGACCGGCAACCAGCGCAGCGGCGGACGGCGAGGGCAGGCCCTGGAACCAGCGCTTGTCGCCGGTTTCAATATTGGTGTTGAAGCGGGCCAGGCGCAGGGCGGCGCCGGCGCAATAGACAAACGCCACCATCCAGCCCACTTTGCCAAACTCGCGCAGGGCCCATTCATAGACCACCAGCGCCGGGGCCACGCCAAACGACACCATGTCGGAAAGACTGTCGAACTCGGCGCCAAAGGCGGACTGGGTGCGGGTCAACCGCGCCACGCGGCCATCCAGGCCATCCAGGATCATGGCAATGAAAATGGCGACCGCAGCGGGCACGAACATCTTGTTCATGGACTGCACGATGGCATAAAAGCCGGAGAACAACGCCGCCAGCGTAAAGAGGTTGGGCAGCAGGTAAATGCTTTGACGACGCAGCGTCTGACGGCGTAGTGCGATTGGACGTTTGGTTTGCACAGGTGATATTCCTTGCTTGTTATAGGCGGTCTTTCGCTAACAGAACCATGCTGGCGGCCAGGGCCGAACGAATCAGCATGGTTGTGTTGGCGGTCCGGGCCGGGGCCCGGACGCAACCTGCATCAGGCCAGTTCGGCCAGGATGGTTTCGGTCGCGGACACCTTGTCGCCAATGGTGACGCGCGCCTTGGCGGTCAGCGGCAGGTACACGTCAACGCGTGAGCCAAAACGGATGAAACCGTAACGCTGGCCGCGAGCGAGCTGGTCGCCCACTTTGGCATAGCACAGGATACGACGCGCCACGAGGCCGGCGATCTGCACAAAGGTCACTTGCGTGCCGTCAGCCAGGCGGGCCAGCACGGCGTTACGCTCGTTTTCCTTGGAGGCTTTGTCCAGCGCTGCGTTCAGGAACGAACCGGCGTTGTATTCGATGTGCTCGATGGTGCCATCGACCGGGCTGCGGTTGGAGTGCACGTTGAACACGTTCATGAACACGCTGATCTTCAGCGCTTCGACCTTGCGGTACGGGTCCATGGCCTTTTCAACTACTACGATACGGCCGTCGGCCGGGCTCAGGATGGCTTTGGGTGCTTGCGGGATCTCGCGTGCCGGATCACGGAAGAACTGGATCACGAAAATGGCAATGATCCAGAACGGAATCGACCAGGCCCCGGCCAGTGCGGTGACAACCATGGCCACGATCAGGCTGATGGCAATGAACGGCCAGCCTTCGCGGGCAAGGATAGGGTGAGGGTAGTGTCTGTTCAAATTATTCCCCGAGGGTCTGGGCGCGGCAGGCAGCAAAAGGCACGCATGGCCGCGCTGCTCGCAAATAGTCAAATAGTAGATTGTAACCTGGGGGCCGGGGCTGCGGCATGCCGCAATGTGGTGCGGACGGCTAACCGGTCAGGATGGCCCGGCAAAGGCCATAGCAGAAAATATCTTCAGGCTTGCCGCAACTCACGCCCCACAGCGGACGCATGCCCTCACGCACAAACCCGGCTTTTTCCAGCAAGGCGATCGACGGGGCATTGCGCGTCAGCACGGTGGCATCAAGGCGTTGCAGATCCATTTCGCCAAAGCCGTAACGCAACATGGCGCAAGCCGCCTCAAAGGCATAACCCTGGCGCTGGAACGGCAAGGCAATCCAGTACCCCAGTTCCGCGCGATGACCCTGATGGATGTCGTGTAGTTCCACGCAGCCCATCAGTTGCCCGCTCTGGCGCAAACGGATGCCCAGATAGAGCGCCTGGCCCGCGGCAAACAAGCCCGGATGGGTGCTGATCCATTCTGCGGCGGCGCCTTCCGGGTAGGGGTAGGGCGCGTTGTCCAGCATGCTGATCAACGCGTGTTCACTGGCAAAAGTCTGAACCAGCGGGACATCTGCCGCAGTAAACGCGCTGAGGGTCAGGTTTTGCGTGTTGATCAAAGGAAAATCGCCCACGGCCTTATCCTTGTTTTGGTGTGTGCAGGATAATGCGCGTGGGCTCAATCACGTTGACTGGCAGACTTATGGTCTGGCCAGACGCGAGTGATGGCGGGAGTAAGCGAAATAAACCACGAAGCCGATGGCGATCCAGATGCCGAAGGCTTTCCAGGTGATGGGTTGCAGCGCGCTCATCAGGAACAGGCAGAACGCCACACCCAGCAAAGGCACGACCGGTACACCCGGGCAGCGGAATGCGCGGTGCAGATCCGGGCGGGTTTTGCGCAGGACGATCACGGCGATCGACACCAGGGCAAACGCAGACAGTGTGCCGATGTTGATCAGTTCAGCCAGCACATTGAGCGGAATCAGCGCGCCGATAATGCCGAACACGATGCCGACAACCCAGGTCGTGATGAACGGCGTGGCAAAGCGCGGATGCACTTTTGCCAGCACGCCAGGCAACAGGCCGTCACGAGACATGGCAAAGATCACGCGGGTCTGGCCGTACATCATCACCAGAATCACGGTGGTCATGCCCAGGATGGCGCCCAGGTCGATAAACCCGGCCACCCAGTTCTGGCCGGCCACTTGCAGGGCCAGCGAGACTGGATGATCGACACCGGCAAATTGCTGGAACGGCACAATGCCGGTCATGATGGCGGAAACCGCGACGTACAGAATGGTGCAGACCGACAGCGAACCGATGATGCCGATGGGCAGGTCGCGCTTGGGGTTCTTCACTTCTTCGGCCGCGCTGGATACCGCATCGAAACCGATAAAGGCAAAGAACAGCAGGGCAGCGGCATTGAACACGCCATGGAACCCGAACGGCATGAACGGAGTCCAGTGTTCAGGCTTCACGTAACCTGCGCCGACCACAATGAACAAAAGCACGATGCCGATCTTGATCGCCACCATGATGTTGTTCAGTTTGGCAAAGCCGGAGACGCCAATCGACACCAGCGTGGTGATCAGCATCATGATGACGAATGCGGGCAGGTTAAACAGGGTTTCCTTGCCCGGCACGGCGCCCGGGGCTGCGGTCAGGGCGGTGGGCAGATCCACGCCAAAGCCATGCAGCAGCGACTGGAAATACCCGGACCAGCCCACCGACACGGCGGATGTGGCCAGACCGTATTCCAGCATCAGATCCCAGCCGATGATCCAGGCGACGATCTCGCCCAGGGCCGCGTAGGAATAAGCGTAGATGGAACCGGAAACCGGGATGGTGGAGGCGAACTCTGCATACGCCAGGGCGGACAAACCGCAGGCGATGGCAGCAATGACAAACGACAGCGTCAGTGCCGGGCCGGCCGTGAGTGCGCCCGTGCCGGTCAGCACGAAAATGCCGGTGCCGATGATGGCGCCAATGCCCATCAGCACAAGGTCGGTCGGGCCGAGGGCCTTTTTCAGGCCGGAAGCGCCGGATTCACTGACTGCGACCATCGCATCAATGTTTTTGGTACGAAAAATGCTCATGTGTTTTGCTTTCGAAGTTGCGTCGGGACCGCCAGGTGCCAAAGGGCACCTGCAAGCGGTCGGTGGCTCGCCTCGTGGGCTAACAGCTGCGGCGACAAATCTTGAAACCGGGGTGTGGCCAGGACAACGCGCCGCGAGAGGAACCAGAACGCCAGTCATTACCGGTTAGCCCGGCTTGCTGGAGATGTCAAGATTCACTTGGAGGGGTACTCGCACAGTACACGCCTGGTCGCGCACTTGTAAGGTTGAAAATCCCCACTTGCTTTTTTCTGGAATTGCATGATTTGTATGCAATTTTTTGATCAAAATGCAGGTAAAGCAGAAAAAATGATCGAGGCTGATCAAACCGCAACACAAGCAACACAAGGAGAACCGGATGTGGGCTGACATTTGTGCGCAACTGGCGGCGGCCACGGGCCAGCCGCTGCAGTTTCATCGCGCCGACGTCGTCGCTGGAGGGGATATCAACGAGGCCTGGCGTGTGCGAACCAGCGCCGGAGACTGGTTCGTCAAGCTCAACGATGCCGCGCGCCGCGACATGTTCGAGGCCGAACGGGCCGGGCTGATCGCGCTGGCCCGCGGTATTCATGTACCGTCACCGGTGCTGTGCGGGGTGTCGGGCGATCGCGCTTTCCTGGTGCTTGAATGGCTGGACCTGCGGCACCGTGGCGATGAAGCCGCGCTGGGCCGGCAACTGGCACAACTGCACCGGCTGACAGCGCCGCAGTTTGGCTGGGCGCATGACAACACGATTGGTGCGACGCCGCAGCCCAATGGCTGGATGGACAACTGGCTGGATTTTTTTCGCGAGCGCCGTCTGGGACACCAGTTTGCCCTGGCCCGGCAAAACGGCCTGAGCTTACGTGACACCCGTTTGCTGCTTGACTGCCTGCCGGCGTTTCTGGGCGAGCACCACGTCGTGCCCTCGCTGCTGCATGGCGACTTGTGGGGCGGTAATGCAGCGTGGCTGGCCGATGGCAGCCCGGTGCTGTTTGATCCGGCTTGCTACTATGGTGATCGGGAAACCGATCTGGCGCTGACCAGCCTGTTTGGCGGGTTCAGCAGCACGTTTTACGAGGCGTACCACGCCACCTGGCCGCTGCCGGCCGGATTTGAGCGGCGGCGCGATCTTTACAACCTGTACCACATGGCCAATCACGCCAACATGTTTGGCGGAGGATATATCCAGCGCACCCAGGCCATGATCGATGCGCTGATTGTGAACATTCAGGCTTGAGGTGATTGATCACCTCGGCGTTTAATGCCTGCCCGCGCCACGACGCGGTCCACTGGAAAAAAACACAGGGCCAAGCCCAGGTCCGGCAATGCCGGGCCCAGACTGGAGAATGCATGCAGGCTACCTTGCAGGCCATGATCAGCGCACCGCCCGAGCGCGCGCCCGTTTTATTGCGTGAACTGGTTGCAACCATGCGGCCCCGCCGGGTCGACGATACCCAGGCCGCCATCAATGGCGTTCGCTCGCTGGCCTATTTACTGGAGCAATCGCCCGAAATCCGCGCCGGCGTTCGCCGCTGTCTGCTGGCGGTGCTGTCCCGCAGCGAGCAAGTGCAGTTCTTTGCCGATACCGGCATTTTGTCCAACGAGAGTTTTTTCTCGGCCCTGTCGCGCCGCATTGGCGATCGCCTGCTGCCGCCGGCACCCAACGCCGGTTCCTTGCGTGATCTGTTCGGTTCGGTGTTTTACCACCACAACGATTATCTCTGGCTGGAAAGCGTGCCGCAGGACATCTGGTTCAGCCTGGGGCGCGCGCTGCACATTGAAGAAGAAACCAACGTCGAACAGATCATGCTCATTCGCGGGCAGTTGCTGGATGCGATCGAGGTGCTGTCGACGCGGATCGCCGCCATTGGTCTGGAGCCGGAAATCACCCGCAGCCAGCCCGAGACCCGGCGCGCGGTGTCGCCCTTTGTGCAGCAGAATCTGGAAGTACACAGTTTCATCGCGCACAACCTGCGGGCCATGACAGAGAAAACGCTGCCGCAAGAAGACGAGCGCCACATCCTGGTGCTGCTGGAGCAGTGCGAAGAAGTCATCAGCCGCGTGCGCAAATACGCCATGCGCAACGGGGTGTCAGTCAGCCTGACCTATCACCTGCTGCGCGTCACGCAGCACATCGAGCGCCTCAAGGCCCTGCTGCGGCTGGTGTCGATTGCCCGCACGCGGGAGAAAAGCGAAGCCATTCTGGGCATCAGCCTGACGCTGGTCCGCGCGGAAAATCGCAAGCATTCCCTGCGCGATGTCTTTGCCGAAAACACCGAAATGCTGGCGCTGCAGGTGACGGAGCACGCCAGCCATACGGGCGGCCATTACATTGCAGAGAACCGCAAGGAATGGCGCGGCATGTTCCGCTCCGCCGCCGGTGCGGGCCTGATTGTCGGCTTCATGGCCTTGCTCAAACTGCTGTTTGCCAAGGCGCATCTGCCGCTGCTGCTGGAGGCGCTGGCGTTTGGCCTGAACTACGCTTTTGGTTTCATGCTGGTGCATATCCTGCATTTCACCATTGCCACCAAACAGCCGGCGATGACCGCGGCGCGCATCGCCGCCACGCTGCATGAGGGCACGCGCTCGGGCAAGCTCAAACCGGATGACATTGATCAACTGAGCGAATTGATCATCAAGGTATTCCGGACCCAGTTCATTGCCATTCTGGGTAATGTGCTGGTGGTGCTGCCCACGGCGCTACTGATTGCGCTGGCCTGGGTGTGGAGTACCGGACACCCGGTGGTCGATGCCGACAAAGCCCAGCACCTGCTGCATGATCTGAACCCGATCCAGAGCCTGGCGTTGTTCCATGCCGGCATTGCCGGCGTGTGCCTGTTCCTGGCGGGGTTGATTTCCGGCTATTACGACAACAAGGCGCTGTATAACCAGATTCCGCAACGTATTGCCGCGCTGCCCTGGTTAAACCGGCTGGCTGGCGAACAGCGAGCGCGCCGGCTTGGGGATTATCTGGGCAACAATCTGGGCGCGCTGGCGGGTAACTTCTACTTTGGCATGATGCTGGGCACGATCGGGACCGTTGGCGTGCTGCTGGGTTTGCCCATTGATATTCGCCACATCACCTTTTCGTCGGCGTATTTATCATTTGCGGCCGTGACCTTTGATTTTGCGCTGGACTGGCACGTGGTCGCGATCAGTGCGCTGGGCATTGCGCTGATTGGCTATATCAACCTGCTGGTGAGCTTCGGGCTGGCGCTGTGGGTGGCGCTGCGTTCACGCAAACTGACCTTGCGCGCCTTGCGGCCCATTGCCGGGCGTTTGCTGCGCCGTGGCCTGCGCCGCCCGCAAGACTTCCTGATCCCGCCGCGCCCGCGCGCGCCGGAAACCAAAGTAACTGAACGACAAGGGGAAAACGTTGTTGAATGGGTTCAACGCCGCCGTACAAGCGCTGGTCGATGACGGCAAGGTCATCTGGCCCGGGTTTCTGAGCCCGGAAGAAGTGCAACTGTTGCGGGCCGAGATCGACCTGCGCCGTGCACGTTTTCAGGCCGCCGGTATCGGGCGCGAACAAGGCTATATGCGCGATACCCGGATTCGCGGGGACGATGTGTTATGGCTGGATAACGACGATCAGACGCTGCCGGTGCCTATCCTGGCCCGCCTGGAAGCGCTGCGCCAGCTCTTCAACAGCGAGCTGTATCTGGGCGTCGCGGAATTCGAGGCTCATTTTGCGGTCTATCCGGCGGGGGGCTTTTACAAGCGCCATCTGGACCAGCACCGCAACGCGGATACCCGTGTGGTGACCTTCGTGCTGTACCTGAACGAAGACTGGCACGAGCGCGATGGCGGGCAGTTGCGGATTTACCTGGATTGCCCGCAAAGTGGCGCCTGGCAAGACGTAACGCCGCTTGGCGGCACGCTGGTGCTGTTCTTGTCTGACCGTTTCGAGCATGAAGTGATCCCCGCCACGCGTGAAAGACGGTCCATGACCGGCTGGTTCCGCCGCCGCGCCATGTGAAAACTGGTGTGAATCCTGCGGCGTCAGACCGGGGGCGTGCTGCCTATAATGTGTTGATTGCGCTTGTAAATTCTCAGAAATATTGTTCGCACATCAAACGGCGTCTCGGGAGAAAACTCATGAAATTCGTCAATACAGTGGTTATTGCGGTCGCCGCCGCATCGCTGGGGCTGGCCGGTTGTGCCAGCGATTCGGCCAATACCTACAGTCGCAGCCAGGCCATGCGCACCGCAACGGCGCAGGCCGGGACCGTGGAAAGCGTGCGCAGCGTACGCATCCAGAATGACACCAACGCCATCGGCACCATTGCCGGCGGCGTGATCGGTGGCGCTGCTGGTAGCCAGATCGGCGGCGGTAACGGGGCGATTGTGGCCGGCGTGCTGGGCGCCATTGCCGGTGGCGTTGCCGGTAACCAGATCGAAAAACAAGGCACTACGCAGAACGCCTATGAAATTACCGTGCGCCTGGATAACGGCCAGCGTCTGGTGATCACCCAGGCCGCCGATATGGCGTTCTCGGTTGGCCAGCGTGTTGATGTGGTCAGCGATGGCCAGACCACCCGTGTGGTGCCGACCTCGCAACAGGCTGTACCGCAACGCTGATCAGGCGATGCCACAGACAAAACAAAAGGGCCCGGTTGGGCCCTTTTGTTTTGTTTGCCAGGAACCAGCCTTAACGGCCCAGACGCTGGCAAATGGTCGAGACTGCACCGGCCGCATTCAGTGTGTAGAAATGCAGGCCCGGCACGCCCGCTTGCAACAGGCGGTCACACAGTTCGGTGATGAAATCCAGGCCCAGCGCGCGGATCGAAGCACTGTCATCGCCAAACGATTGCAGGCGCAGGCGCAACCAGCGCGGGATCTCGGCACCGCACATATCGGAAAAGCGCGTGAGCTGGCTGAAATTCTGGATCGGCATGATCCCCGGCACGATGGGGATCGTTACACCGCGCGCGGTGACTTCGTCGACAAAGCGAAAGTACGCATCGGCGTTGAAGAAATACTGGGTAATGGCCGAATCCGCACCGGCATTGACCTTGTTCACAAAGGCGCGCAGATCGGCCTCGGCGCTTTGGGATTGCGGGTGATATTCCGGGTAGGCCGCCACTTCAATCTGGAACCAGTCGCCGTGCTGTTCGCGGATGAACGACACCAGCTCGTTGGCGTAACGGAACTCGCCCACATCGCCCATACCGGACGGAATGTCGCCGCGCAGCGCGACAATATGGCGGATGCCGTTGTCACGATAGCGCTGCAGGATGTCGCCCACGCTGGCGCGGCTGGAACCAATACAGGACAAGTGCGGCGCGGCGGCCAGGCCTTCGGACTGGATATCCAGCACGGCATTGAGCGTACCGTCTTGCGTGGTGCCGCCCGCGCCAAAGGTCACGGAGCAATACTCAGGTTTGAACTGCGCCAGCTGGCGGCGCGTAATGCGCAGCTTTTCGGTGCCCTCCTGGGTCTTGGGCGGAAAAAATTCAAAGCTGAGGGGCGGCTGGCTCACGGTATCTCTGGCGCAAAAAATGAAAATCGGTGCGGCATCTTAACATTGTCCGCGCGGGGCTGGCGCGCCGCCTGTTTCAGGTGTACCCGGGTCTGTTGCATGGGCTTGTCAGTGTAGGAGATATCAAACAGGCGAATGCGGCGTAGACCCCATGCCCCGTTTTGTCCGTCAGGTCCTACAATGCATTCATCATCATGCCCCAAATGAACCGCACCGATAACACCAATGCAAAACGCGATGCATGACCTGCCCGAACTGACCCGCAGCGAACTGGCGGCCCGTCTGAACGTATTGCGGCTGGCCCAGCGCAACCAGCCCATGCCGGACTGGCCCGCGCGCGCGGCGCGTCTGCAGACCTTGCAGCGGCTGATTGTCGACAATCGCCCCGCCCTGATTGCAGCGGTAAATCAGGATTTCGGCCAGCGTCCGGCGCAGGAAACCGAATTGCTGGAACTGGTGCCGGTATTGGCCGGTATTGAACATGCGCTCAAACAGGGCCGGCGCTGGATGCGTTCGCGCCGCCGTGCCGTGGGCTGGCGGCTGTGGCCGGCCAGTGGCTGGCAAATGCCGCAGCCGCGCGGCGTGATCGGCATTGTCGCCCCGTGGAATTACCCGCTGTTTCTGTCGCTGGGCCCGCTGACGAGTGCGCTGGCGGCCGGCAATCGGGCCATGATCAAATTGTCTGAGTCCTCCCCGGCCTTGTTCGAACTCTTGCACAAGCTGGTGGGCGATTATTTTGCGCCGGACGAAGTGGTGATTTACGGCGGCGCGGTAGAGCAAGCCCGGGCATTTGTCTCCTTGCCGTTTGACCAGGTTCTTTTTACCGGCTCCACCGATGTGGGCCGCAGCGTAATGACGGCCGCCGCCAGCAATCTGACCCCGGTGGTGCTGGAACTGGGCGGCAAGTCGCCCGCGCTGATCCTCGATGATGGCGATTTCGAACAAGCGGTCTCACGCATCCTGTACGGCAAGCTGGTCAACGGTGGCCAGACCTGCGTGGCGCCTGATTATGTCTTGCTGCCGGCCGGGCGCGAGGCTGATTTCATTGCCGTGGCGCGACGCTGGGCCGAACGGTTGTACCCGGCGTTTCCGCGTGACTTTGCCAGCATGGCCACGCCGGGGCAGTTCAAGCGCATGCAGACCATTCATGACGAAGCGCTGACCCAGGGCGCGCTGGCGCACGCACTGTTGCCAGCCGCAGCGATCGACGCAGCCGGGCGGTTTTTCCCGCCGTTTGTGTACACCGGCGTGCCGCAGGACGCGCGGTTGTTGTCCGAAGAATTGTTCGGACCTTTGTTGCCACTGGTGCCGTACCAGACGCTTGCTGAAGCGCTGGACTGGATCAATGATCGCCCGCACCCGCTGGCGCTGTATGTGTTTACGCGTTCACGCCGGGCTGCCCGGCATGTATTGCAGCAGACCCATGCCGGGGGCGCGACCATCAACGACACCTTGTTGCATATCGCCGCCGCTGAACTGCCTTTTGGGGGCGTGGGCGACAGCGGTATGGGCGCGTATCACGGCAAGGATGGTTTTGACGTCATGTCGCACCTCAAACCTGTCTTGCGGCAAGGCCCGATCCGCGCGCTGGACTGGCTGGCCCCGCCTTATGGCGTGCAGTTTGAGCGGCTGGTGAAATGGCTGACGCGCTGATCGTGATAAAAATTTCCGGATTGCGGCTATAACTCAATCACCACTGGTCGGGCAATCAGCCAGCGCTGAGACGACGAGTCGTGATGAAACGATGTTGAGCAGTACGCAGTACCTCAGGGGGAATACCCGGTATCCAGCAGCCTGGGCATGCCAGCGTGCGGCAGCCCGACGGAACACAGAGTCCCGGCCAGACAGGATATCGATAACGTCACTTGAAAGGAGAACCCGACATGAACAAGACCTGGTTATTGATCCCCGCAGCGGTTGCCCTCTTGGCCGGCGCCCCGGTTATGGCTCAAGAAATGAACAACGACAGTGCGTTGTCTGCGCCCAAGAAGTCGCCGGATGAGCGCCGTGCTGAAATTCGCAAGATCACTCAGGAAACCCTGGAGACGGTCTACCAGAAGCACCCGACGGCCAAGGACGCGATTGCCAAGTCAGCCGGCTACGCCGTGTTTAACAACGGCAGCGCAACCGTGATTTTTGCGGGTGCGGGTGGTGGTTCCGGTATGGCAGTAGATCCGGCAACCGGGCATGAGGTCTTCATGCAAATGATCCAGCTGAAGGGCGGGATTGGCCTGGGCGTGAAGAACAGCCGTCTGGTGATGGTCTTCAACGACAAGGCTGCTTTCCACAAGTTTGTGACCAAGGGCTGGGTGCTGGGTGGCGAAGCTGCTGCCTCTGCCAAGGCGGGTGACGTCGGTGGCGGTCTGGAAGGCGCACGCTCGTTGGGTAACGGCGTTTACGCCTATCAGTTCACCGAAAACGGTGCTGATGCCGAAGTCACCGTGACCGGCACCAAGTACTCGATCGACCATGATCTGACCCCGAAGGCCAAGAAGTAAGGCGGGGGTTATCCGGAAAAAAGGGGCCGTGATGGCCCCTTTTTTTATGGTCCGGCGGCTGGCACCAGCCATTCAGAGCTTGCTGACCAGTACCTGGTCGATCTTGTGATGGTCGATATCGACCACCTCAAAACGAAAGCCTTCGTATTCCATGGCCTCGGCCTTCTTGGGGATGCGCTTGAGCCGCAGCATCAAAAAGCCGGCCAGCGTGTCGTAGCTGTCTTCGTCGGCCATGTCATCCATGCCGATGGCCCGCTTCAGATCGCCAATCGGCGTCATGCCATCGGCCAGCCAGGAGCGCTCATCCCGCCGCACAATCTGGTCTTCGTCGCTGTTATCGACAATGCTGCCGATCAATTGGCCGGTGACATCATTGAGCGTGATCACGCCGACCACCAATGCGTACTCGTTGATGATGACGGCAAAGTCTTCGCGTGTTTCGCGGAAACGATCCAGCATGTCGGCCAGTGACAAGGTATCGGGCACCACCAGCACACCCTTGACTGCGATCTCGCGCAGCACGGTCAGCAGCGGGGCCTGCGGCGTTTTCAGGATGGCATGCAGCAGGTCTTTGGCATCGATATAGGCAAATACGGTATCGATGCTGCTGTTCTCGCACAGCGGAAACTTGGCATGCGGCTGGGCAGCAATCTTCTGGCGGATGGCGGTATCGGTATCGGTCATGGAGAAATACACCACCGCCTCGCGCCCGGTCATGGCCGATGGCAGATAGCGCTCTGCCAGTTCAAACACGTTCTCGATAAAGCGGTGTTCCTGCTTGTGCAGCGTGCCGGCCTCGGCGCCAGCATCGACCAGCGCGACGATCTCGTCGGCAGTGACGATTTCCGAGCGCACGGTGGGCATGCCGGTGAGCTTGAGCACCAGGGTGGCGACGCCGTTGAACAGCAAGACAAAGGGCTTGAGCAGGGTAGAGCACAAGCGCATGGGCCGCACGATGGCGATGGCGACTTGCTCTGGCGCCACCATGCCCAGCCGCTTGGGGATGAGATCGGCAAACTGGATAAACAGGCTGGTGGTAATGAAAAACGTGACCAGGAACGCCAGATGCCCGGCGGTATCGGGATTGAGCGCATTGAAGATGCGCAGCAAGAACGGTGTGAAGGTCGCATCACCGACAATGCCACCGAGGATGGCCACGGCATTGACGCCAATTTGCACCACGGTGAAAAAATCGCCCGGCTTGTCTTGCAGGTCAATTACCGCCTGAGCCCGTGGCTCGCCTTCTTCTGCCAGCATTTGCAGTTTGAATTTACGGGCTGAAGCCAGCGAGATTTCCGACATGGAAAAAAACGCGGACAGTGCAATCAGCAAGACCAGCAGAAAAAAACCTGTGGCGATACTCAAGTGGGCCCCCGGCAAAGAACGTCATTCTGTTTTTGATCCAGCCGGACCGTGCGTTCCAGGCTGGTTCTTACCAAAATAGCCCATAACCCCGCGCAACGCGTGCAATTGTGGGCAAACAAAAACGGCGCCGCAGCGCCGTTTTTGTGATGAAACCAGACCCGGATTACAGACCGGCGTCGGCGCGCAGCGCTTCAGCCTTGTCGGTACGTTCCCAGGAGAAGTCCGGCTCTTCGCGGCCAAAGTGGCCGTAAGCGGCGGTGCGGGTATACACCGGGCGCAACAGATCAAGCATCTGCACAATGCCCTTCGGACGCAGGTCGAAGTGCTTCTTGATCAGTTCAACGATCTGCGCGTTGGACAGCTTGGAAGTGCCCCAGGTATCGACCATGATTGAGACCGGCTTGGACACGCCAATGGCGTAGGACACTTGCACCAGACACTGCTTGGCAATACCGGCAGCGACGATGTTCTTGGCCACATAACGGCCGGCATAGGCGGCCGAGCGGTCTACCTTGGACGGATCCTTGCCGGAGAACGCGCCACCACCGTGCGGTGCGGCACCGCCGTAGGTGTCAACGATGATCTTGCGGCCGGTCAGACCGCAATCGCCCATCGGGCCGCCAATTACAAAACGGCCGGTCGGGTTCACCAGGAATTTCGGGTTGTCCTGCAGCCATTCGGACGGCATGACAGGCTTGATGACTTCTTCAATCACGGCCTCGGACAACTGGGCGTGGCTGACGTCCGGGTGGTGCTGGGTCGACAGCACGATGGTGTCAACGCACTTTACCTTGCCGGTCTGGGCGTCATACTTGAGGGTGACTTGCGACTTGGCATCCGGGCGCAGCCACGGCAGGCGGCCGTCTTTACGCAGTTCGGACTGGCGCTGGACCAGACGGTGCGCATAGTAAATGGCAGCCGGCATCAATTGCGGGGTTTCGTCGCAGGCATAGCCGAACATCAGACCCTGGTCGCCAGCGCCCTGGTCCAGATCCATGCCCTGGCCTTCGTTCACGCCCTGGGCAATATCGGGGGACTGCTTGTCATACGCAACCAGCACGGCGCAGGTCTTGTAGTCAAAGCCAATGTCAGAGTGGTCATAGCCAATGCGCTTGACGGTGTCGCGCGCGATCTGGATATAGTCGATATTGGCAGAGGTAGTGATTTCACCTGCCAGCACCACGAGGCCCGTGTTTACCAGTGTTTCGGCAGCCACGCGCGCATATTTATCCTGCGCCAGAATGGCGTCCAGGATGGCGTCGGAAATCTGGTCAGCAACCTTGTCCGGGTGGCCTTCGGAAACTGATTCAGAGGTAAACAGGAATTCGCTCATGGGCTTGTTGGTCCTTTATGCCATGTCTGTAATGGGTGAAAGTCGTTAGAATCCGGGTTTTGCCCGAAAGGTCCTTACACATGCTGGTGCGCCTGCTCAGACCGCTTGCATATACACCATTATGCATCCTGCAAGCCATTGGTGCCGGGCTTGGCTGGATCGCATGGTGGACGTCTCCGACCTATCGGCGCCGGCTTGCTGACAATTCAAAGCGCGCGGCGCAGTACGATACAACCCTTGATTATATCCGATTAAGGCGCTCAAGTATTGTAGAGCACGGCAAAGGCGCCGTGGAGCTGCTGGCCGCCTGGCTGCGCACCGTGCCCGATGTGGCCGCCATGGTGAAAGAGGTCAAGGGCCGGGAACATCTGGAAGCAGCGCTGGCACGGCCCGAGCCGATCATTTTTGTCTCGCCTCACCTGGGCGCGATCGAAGTCTGTGGCGTCTATCTGGCCCACGAAATGCCACGCGCGCTGGCCGCACTCTACCGCCCGCCCAAGCTCAAATGGCTGGAGCCACTCATGCTGGCCAGCCGCGATCGTGCCAATGGCCGAGCCGCGCCGGCCAATGCGCAAGGCGTGCGCATGCTGCTCAAAACGCTCAAGGAAGGTCAGGCGGTCTACATCCTGCCCGACCAGGCCCCTGGCGGCGGTGAAGGCGCATGGGCGCCGTTCTTTGGTCACCGTGCCTATACGATGACGCTGTTGTCGCGTCTGGCGCGTTCCAGCAAGGCTACGGTGTTGTTCTGTTTTGCCGAGCGTCGCCCATGCGGGCGCGGTTACGTGATGCACATCGAGCCGATGCAAGGCAGTTTTACGGGCGATCCGCTGGCAGATGCCACAACGCTCAACCACAATCTGGAGGGGCTGATCCTGAAAGCGCCGTCCCAGTATCTGTGGAGCTACAACCGTTATAAAACCCCTGCCGGCGCGCCGGCTCCGGAGTCTGAATGAGTTTTACCGCCCGTTTGCTGGCCGCGTTTTTCTGGCTGTTGCACCTGCTGCCTTTCGCCGCGTTACGCGGGCTGGGCGCTGCCCTTGGCACCTTGCTGTATTACGCCGCGCCACGTCGCCGCAAGATCGGTCTGACCAATCTGCGATTGTGTTTTCCGGAATGGTCAGAGGCCGAGCGCAGCAAAGTGCTGCATGCGCATTTTCGTCTGCTGGCCACCTGCGCCGTCAGCTACGGCGTGCTGTGGTTTGGCAGCAAGGCACGGGTAGAAAAACTGGTGCGTCGCGAGGGCTATGAACACTACCTGGCGCATCAGGACAAATCCATCATCTTGCTGGCGCCGCATTTCATCGGTCTGGATTACGGCGGCATCCGCCATACCGTCGACCATTGGGGCGCCAGCATGTATTCGGCGTCGCACCAGAATCCGTTTGATGAACTCTTGCTGATGGGGCGCAGTCGCTTTGGCCAGCCCTTGCTGATCAAGCGTAACGACGGCATCCGCGCCATTGTGAAGGCGCTGCGCCAGCACACCATCCCTTTCTATTACCTGCCGGATCAGGATCTGGGCCCGAAAGAGTCAATTTTCGCGCCGTTCTTCGGCATCCAGGCCGCGACCATTCCGGCACTGTCGCGCTTGTCGCAAATGGGGCGCGCGGTGGTGATCCCCATGATCACGCGGCTGGAAAAAGACGGCTTTGTCACCCGCTATTACCCTGCCTGGACCGACGATTTCCCCAGTGATGACCTGCTGGCCGATACGTCGCGCATGAACAAATTCATCGAAGACCGGGTGCGGGAGATCCCGGCGCAGTACTACTGGATGCATCGCCGCTTCAAAACCCGCCCGGAAGGCGAGAAGTCGCCGTACTAAGGACGCCTGGCCTTGCTCAGGTGGGCAAGAACAGCAGGAACGACAGCGGATTGCGCGTTATCGCCACGCCGATAATCCAGGCAAACACCAGCAAGGCCGCGACCAGTGCAATGGCGCGCGTCTTGCGGCTGCGGCCGCGTTTCAGGGCAATGGTCCCCAGCCCGATATACACCACCAGCCCGATCAGTTTGGCCGTCAGCCAGGTCTGCTGGCCTGGATACTGATGGCTGAGTACCGCCATGCTCACCCCGGCCGTGAGCAAGACCGTATCGACCAGATGCGGTAACACCTTCAGCCAGGTTTGCCGCAAGCTGGCTGATCCGGCCAGCATCAGCCCGCCGCGATAGAGAAACAGCAAGCCAGACAACAGCACGCAGGTGATGTGAATCTGCTTGATGACCAGGTAATACGCCATGTTTTCTCCGTATCGGGCGCGGTGACCGCGGGCTGGGCCTACAATTCTGATATTCTGCCGGCTTCGCCGAGAGGCGACCAGTTACAAGGAGATGAACCATGACCGAAGAAACCCGTCGCGACGATAGCGACAGCGCCGGCACCCCCGACGATGGCTCGATGCGGCTGTCCAAACGCATGGCCCAGCTGGGGCTGTGTTCCCGCCGTGAAGCTGATGATTACATTGAACGCGGCTGGGTCAGAGTCGATGGCGTGGTCATCAACGTACTGGGAAGCCGGGTGACGCCAGACCAGCAGATCACGCTGGATAAACCCGCGCAACAGGCCCAGGCCAACCGCGTCACCATTTTGCTGAACAAGCCGGTGGGCTTTGTCTCGGGCCAGGCCGAGCGCGGCTATAAGCCGGCATCGACACTGGTCACACTGGATAACCACTGGGACGGCGATCTTTCCGGCGTGCGGTTTCACCCGCAACATATGCGCGGCCTTGCGCCTGCCGGGCGGCTGGACATCGACTCGGTCGGGCTGCTGGTGCTGACCCAGGATGGCCGCATTGCCAAAACGCTGATTGGTGAAGACTCCACCGTCGACAAGGAATACCTGGTGCGCGTGGCGGGGTCGCTCTCCAATGACGGACTGCGCTTGCTGAACCACGGTCTGGAGCTGGATGGCGAGAAACTCAAGCCTGCCATCGTGACCTGGCAGAACAAGGATCAACTGCGGTTTATCCTGCGCGAAGGCAAAAAGCGCCAGATTCGCCGCATGTGTGAGCTGGTTGGCCTGCGCGTGGTCGGCCTCAAGCGTATCCGTATCGGTAATGTGCGGCTGGGCCAGTTGCCGCCGGGCAAGTGGCGTTATCTGGCATCGAACGAACATTTTGAGTGAGCGGGAACCCGGGCATGCAACGCGCTGATGTCCTGCTGGTAGAACTGGGCCTGGCCGCGTCCCGCACCGCCGCGCAAGGTCTGATTGATGCCGGGCGCGTGTCGGCAGACGGCAAACGGGTTGGTAAATCCAGCCTGAAGCTGCCGCCAGACGCCGAAATCAGCATCACGCCGGACGAGTCCGATCGCTATGTGTCGCGCGGGGGGCTCAAGCTGGCTGGCGCGCTGGCGCACACCGGGCTGGATGTCGCCGGCCTGCTGGCGCTGGATGTGGGGATCTCCACCGGTGGCTTTACTGACTGCCTGCTGCAGGCGGGCGCGCGTAAAGTCATTGGCGTGGAAGTCGGGCATGACCAGTTGCACCCGCGCCTGCTGGCCGATCCGCGCGTCACGCAGTTTGAAGGCGTCAATGCCCGCCACCTGACCGCCCAGCTGATTGCCCCGGCGCAGGATGGCCCGATCGGGGTCGTGGTGGGCGATGTGTCGTTCATCTCGCTCACCCTCATCTTGCCGGCCATTGCCAGCGTGCTGCAAAGCGGGGCGCGGCTACTGTTTCTGGTCAAACCGCAATTTGAAGTCGGGCCGCAGCGCATCGGCAAAGGCGGGATTGTCCGGGATGACGCCTGTTACCCGGAGGTCGAAGCGAAAATCCGTGCCGCAGCGGATGCCGCCGGCTTCACCGTGCTCGATTATCTGAACAGCCCGATTACGGGTGGTGACGGTAACCGCGAGTTTTTCATCTACGCGGTTTTCCGCTAACCACCCGCACTGGTCCGGCCGCTCAGGCCGGCTGTTCCAGACAGTTCACCATCCAGGGCGTGCCAAACTTGTCCACCAGCATGCCAAAGCCCTTGGTCCAGAACGTGGCCTGGAAGGGCATGGTGATCTGGCCATCAGCAGCCAGGCCATTGAATATTTTCTCGCCCTCTGCTGCGGTATCCACGGCGACGGACATGGTAAAGCCGCTCTTTTTGGCAGAAGCGCGCTCTGGCGAACAGTCCGCGGCCATGAACTGGGTGCTGCCTGCAGAAAAATTGCAGTGCATGATCTTGTCGGCCCACGCCGGATCAACGGGTTCAGTGCCGGGCGCATCCTTGAACCGCATCATGAAGGTGATCTGGCCGCCCAGTACCTGC
Organism: Silvimonas iriomotensis; assembly: GCF_014645535.1. NCBI lineage: Bacteria > Pseudomonadati > Pseudomonadota > Betaproteobacteria > Neisseriales > Chitinibacteraceae > Silvimonas > Silvimonas iriomotensis. The sequence continues at coordinate 192,179 of NZ_BMLX01000006.1, read as the reverse complement.
CCGTAAAATGCCAGCGCGGCTTCACAGTCACCGTTGAATGTAAGGTATGGCTGTACTTGCATGATGAGACTCCTGATAGTTTGCGATCCGGATGCGGCGGGCATGCAATCTGGCGTGTGTCTGAATTATCTCAAAGTTTGATGGGTTAAAAACTACTGACAGTAAGTTTCTGACAAAATCGGGAAAGTAAAAACAACCGCCCGCCCCGATTATGCGCCTGCCCGCCGCCCGTGGTTTCGTCTCTGTCGTATTTGCCTTTGCCTGGATTGCCGCCTCTGCCGCAACCGTGACGACGTTCTCGCCGCAAAACGAGGTTCGCACAGTCCAGCAAGTCCGTGCGACATTCTCTGCCCCCATGGTGCGCATGGGCGATACCCGGGCCGCCGCGCCATTCACGGTGGATTGCCCGCAAAAAGGAGATGCGCACTGGATTGACGATCGCAGCTGGGTGATGGATTTTCCCGGCGGTGTTCCCGGGGCCACGACTTGCCGTTTTACGGTCCGGCCAGAAGTGCGCGCAGTCTCGGGTGAGGCGGTGACTGGCCAGCAGAAATTCAGCTTTACCACGGGCCCGCTCGCCGTGACTGACAGCCTGCCCGGGCAGGGCAGCCAGATTGAGGAAGACCAGGCATTCCTGTTCCTGCTCAATGGTCCCATCGGCGCCAAAGTGTTGCCCATGTTCTGCCTGGTGGAGGGCTCGCCAGAACGCTTGCCCATGCAGCGGCTGGCCGATGCAGACAAGACCACATTGCTCAAATACCAGGGCTGGGAGAAACAATCAGGCACGATCGAGGCCGTCCGTTGCGCCCAGCGCTTGCCAGCCGGCAAGAAGGTCAAGGTAGTGCTTGATCGCCCCGGCAGCGCAGAAAAGCAGACGCTTGATTTCACGGTGCGCGACGCCTTTACCGCCACGCTCAATTGCCAGCGGGAGAACGCCAATGCTGCGTGTATCCCCCTGCGGCCGGTCACGCTGCATTTTTCGGCCGAGGTGACCCGCCAGCAGGCCAGCCAGATTGTGCTGCAGACTCCCAATGGTGAGCGCCACCCGGACTTCGGGCGCGAGCGCGACAATCTGGTGTATGAGGCCACGTTCAATCCGCCATTCCCACCCAACGCCAGTTTCAAACTCAAACTCCCCGACGGCTTTACCGACGCTAGCGGTCGTGAGCTGACCAACAAGGGCGCCTTCCCGCTCAGTTTCGGCACGGCCTCCGCGCCGCCGCTGGCCAAGTTTGCCGCCGCGCCGTTCGGTATTGTGGAACTGAATGCCGAGCCGGCCATCGCCGTCACTTTGCGCGATGTAGAGGCCGATCTGGACGTCAAGCAAATCCAGGTGGGCATGCAGAGCCTGACCGTCAGCGACGATCAGTCCATCATGACCTGGCTGGCCAAAGTTGAAGCGTGGCATGAGTCTTCCGTGGTGCGCGGTGGCAAAGCGGTAGAAACCCGGCGACTGTCGCTGCTTGTTGGTCAGGCCGGCGTGCAAAGCATGAAGGTGCCGACCGCGCCGGACAAAACCGGGAAATGGCCGTTCACCGTGGTCGGTGTTCCGGCACCTGAACCCGGTTTGCATGTGGTTGAACTGCAGTCGCGCCTGCTGGGCAAATCTTTGCTGGGTCTTGATGCGCCCATGTACGTGCGCACGGCCATGCTGGTGACCAATCTGGGCGTGCATCTAAAGCGCGGGCGTGACAACGCGGCGGTCTGGGTGACGACGCTGGACCGCGCCGCGCCGGTGCCCGACGCCCAGGTCAGTGTCTACGACTGCCATCAGCAGTTGCTGTGGCAGGGCAAGACCAATAGCCAGGGCATCGCCAAGATCGAGCGCTCGCTGCAAGAGGCTGACCATTGCCCGTCGGAGTCGTTGTCCGGGCTCTTTGTGGTGGCCCGCAAGCAAGATGAAAAGGGCCGCAACGATGTGTCGTTCGTGCGCTCGGGCTGGGATCAGGGGATTGAAGCCTGGCGCTTCCCGTATCCGACCGACACCAGCCCGCAGCCCTCGGTGCGCGCCACAACCGTGCTGGATCGCCCCTTGTTCCGCGCTGGCGAAACGGTGTCGATGAAGCATTTCATGCGCCTTGAAACCAGCAAGGGCCTGGCCTTGCCACGCGCCAGCCAGTTGCCGGATGAACTGGTCATCACGCATGAGGGCAGCGGGCAGAGCTTTACTTATCCGCTGGCCTGGCGACAAGGGCGCTACGCCGAATCTACCTTTGCCATTCCCAAATCGGCCAAACTGGGGATGTACACGATCTCGCTGATCAAGAAGGCGCAACGCAGAGCAGACCAGCGCAGCCCGGCCAGTATCGAGCAGGACGGCATTACGCTCTATACCGGTTCGTTCCGGGTTGAGGAGTTCCGCCTGCCCGTCATGCGCGGTCAGCTTGCGGCCGATACCAAAGCGACCATCGCCCCAGGCAATGTGCCGCTGGCGGTGTCGCTGTCTTATGGCACGGGCGGGCCGGCCAAGGGGTTGCCGGTGCAGGTCAGTGCCATGCTGCGCAACCGCTACGATCGGGCCGAGGGGTACGAGCGCTTCAGTTTTGACCCGCCAGAGGCGGCTGAAGAAACCGGCCGCAACGCGCTGAACAACAAGGTGGTGCTGGATAAAGCGGCGCTCACGCTCGATGCAAACGGCAACGGCAAAACCCAGGTAAGCGGCCTGCCCAGGATCGACCGCCCCTACGATATGGTGGTCGAAGCCACCTACAGTGATCCCAACGGCGAAGTCCAGACGCTCTCGCGCACAGTGCCGCTGTGGCCCGCCAGCGTACGGGTGGGGCTTTCGGTAGAAGACTGGATGACTGCCGGCAAGACCACGACCGTCAAGGGCGTGGTGGTGGATACCAACGGCAAACCGCTGGCCAACCGCAAGGTGACGGTCAAGGCGGTTGAACATACCTGGTTATCCAGCCGCAAACGCCTTGTTGGCGGGTTTTACGCCTATGACAGCCATGAAACCACCAAAGATCTCGGGCAGGTATGCGACGCCAGGACCGACGCGCGCGGGCTGATGTTTTGCGACGTCACCCTCAAGAACGAAGGCAGCATTGAACTGATCGCCCAGACGGCGGATGACGCCGGTCATGCCATCGCGGCGGCCCAGCGCATCTGGGTCTCGCGTGAGGGCGAGATGTGGTTTGACGTCGACAACAACGACCGCATCGATGTATTGCCTGAGAAAACCGCATATCAACCCGGCGACACCGCGCACTTGCAGGTGCGCATGCCGTTCCGCAAGGCCACGGCCCTGCTGGCGATTGAGCGCGAAGGGGTGATTGACACGCGCGTGGTCGAACTTTCCGGGAAAGACCCGGTGATTGATGTGAAGATCGAACCTGAATGGGCGCCCAACGTGTACGTGTCGGTGCTGGCGGTACGCGGACGCGTGCGTGATGTGCCGTGGTATTCGTTCTTTACCTGGGGCTGGCGCAGCCCGTTGGAGTGGTGGGATGCCTTCCGCCATGAAGGGCACGACTACCAGGCGCCGACCGCCATGATTGACCTGTCCCGCCCGGCCTTCAAATACGGGATCGCAGAACTGACGGTGGGAACGGCAGGGCACAAGCTGGCCGTGACCGTCACACCGGACAAACCGGTTTACGCCATCCGCAAAACTGCGACCGTGAAGGTGCAGGTCAAGCTGCCCAACGGCCAGCCGGCGGCGGGTGCAGAGGTCGCGTTTGCGGCGGTAGACGAAGCCTTGCTGGAACTGCAGCCCAACGATAGCTGGGACTTGCTGGGCGCCATGCTGCAGCGGCGTAGTTACGGGGTCGAAACCGCCACGGCGCAGTTGCAGGTGGTGGGCAAACGGCACTTCGGCCGCAAGGCGCTGGCCCCGGGCGGCGGCGGCGGCTTTGCGCCCACGCGTGAACTGCTGGATACCTTGTTGCTGTGGCAACCGCATGTGGTGCTGGATAAAACCGGTAGCGCCACGGTTTCGGTTCCGATCAATGACGCGCTGACCCGCTTCAAGCTGGTTGCAGTTGCAGATGCGGGCGATGCTTACTTTGGTACCGGCCAGGCCACCATCACGGTCACCCAGGATCTGCAGATGACTGCAGGCGTTGCACCGCTTGCCCGGAGTGGTGACCAGCTTGATGCCGGTATCAACGTGCGTAACGGCTCCAGCCGCGCCATGACGGTGGTGGTCGAGGCTCAGGCCACGGGTTTGCCGGGGCTAAGTGCCCAGACGGTACAGATTCCGGCCGGTGAAGCGCGGGAAGTACGCTGGCCGGTGACCGTGCCGCCCGGGGTAGATCATCTGCAATGGACTTTCGCTGCGCATGAACAAGGCGGCGACAAGGCGCAGGACAAACTGGCCTTCAGCCAGCAGATCGAACCCGCCACGCCGGTAACGGTACAACAGGCGACGCTGCGCCAGCTCACCGCGCCGGTCAGTATTCCGGTGGCGTTGCCGCCCGGGGCGGAAGCCGGGCGCGGCGGCGTGTCGGTGCAGCTGCAAGCCAGGCTGGCAGGCGAGATGCCGGCCGTGCGTGACTGGTTTTTGCGCTACCCCTACAGTTGCCTGGAACAGCGCTCGTCCATCGCCGTGGGGCTGAACGACAAGCAGCGCTGGGCCGGCATCATGGCTGATCTGCCTACTTATCTGGATAGCGACGGTCTGGCGCAGTACTTCCCGGTCCAGGAAGGTAGCCCGCCGCGCGGCAGCGATACGCTCACCGCGTATGTGCTGGCGCTGGCGAACGAGAACGGCTGGACCATTCCGGATGACTCGCGTGAGCGCATGCTGACGGCGTTGACCAATTTTGTGGAAGGCCGTCTGAAGCGCGATTTCTGGATGCCGCGTGACTCGGGTGATGCCCGTCGGCTGGCGGCGCTGGAAGCACTGTCACGTTATGGCCGGGCGCAGCCGCGCCAGCTCGATACGCTGACCTTGCAGCCCAACAGCTGGTCCACCACCATGCTGATCGACTGGCTTTCTGTCTTGCAGCACATGACCAATGCGCCAGACCGTGCCACCCGGATGGCACAGGCCGAACAAGTGCTGCGTGGCCGGTTGACCTATCAGGGCACCCGCATGGTGTTCTCTACCGAGCGCGAGGATTACTGGTGGTGGTTGATGAACAACGCGGACGTCAATTCGGCGCGCTTGGTACTGGTGGCCAGCCAGTTGCCCTCGTTCAAGGACGACATGCCACGGCTGCTGACCGGTTTGCTGGGGCGGCAGGATCACGGTGCCTGGATGACCACCAATGCCAATGCCTGGGGCGCGCTGGCAGTCCGGCATTTCAGTGCGCAGTTTGAAAGCCAGCCCGTCACCGGGCTGGTCAACCTGAGCCTTGGCACGGCGAAACAGGCCGTACCGTGGTCAGCGCCCCAGCCGCCGCGCGTGGATTTGCCATGGCCCGCCGGCGGGCAAGGCACGCTGGCCCTTGCCCAGCAGGGCGGCGGGGCGCCGTGGGCCACGGTGCAGGTGCTGGCTGCGCTGCCACTGACCACACCGCAAGTAGCGGGATATCACGTCAAGAAAACGGTGACGCCGGTAGAGACAAAAACGCCGGGCCAGTACAGCCGGGGCGATGTCCTGCGGGTGAAGCTGGAGATCACCGCGCAAGCCGACATGACCTGGGTGGTGGTCGATGATCCGGTGCCCACGGGCGCCAGCATCCTCGGGAATGGCCTGGGCCGTGATTCGCAAATTGCCACGCAGGGTGAACAACAAGAAGGTAATGCCTGGCCTGCCTTTATCGAACGGCGCTTTGCGGGTTACCGGGCTTATTACGAGTACGTTCCCCGTGGCACGTTCTCGGTGGAGTACACCATGCGCCTGAACAGCACCGGTGCCTTCAAGCTGCCGCCAACGCGGGTGGAAGCACTGTACGCGCCGGATGTATTCGGCGCTGCCCCCAACCCGGTGTACAAGGTGGGTGATGCGCATTAATCCGTATCGGGCCGGGCTGGCACTGTGTTTCGCGCTGGCCAGCCTACCGGCCTGGTCGTTGCCGGATTTTGCCGCGGTAAAAGCCGGTTGGCGTTCGTCTGATGTGATTCTGCTGGATCGCCACGGCCAGCCATTGCAGCGCGTGCGGGTGGACCAGAAAGTACGCAAGCTGGACTGGGTGGCCTTGCCGGATATTTCGCCCGCCATGCGCCAGGCGCTGGTGGTGTCTGAGGACCGCAACTTTTACAGCCACAGCGGCGTGGACTGGTCTGCCGTTGCTGCGGCCAGCTGGGGCAATCTGTGGAACCAGCGCACGCGTGGCGCCTCCACCCTCACCATGCAATTGGTGGGGCTGCTGGACGATGATCTGAAACGCAGCAACCAGGGGCGTTCCCTCAGCCAGAAGGTGCGGCAGGGCTGGTCGGCAGAGTGGCTGGAACGGCGCTGGACCAAAGCACAGATTCTGGAGGCCTATCTCAACCTCGTCGGTTTCCGGGGCGAGATTGTCGGGCTTGATGCGCTCAGCGCGTCCCTGTTCGACAAATCCCCGGCGGGCCTGGATGCGCATGAGTCGGCCATTGCCGTTGCCTTGCTCCGCGCTCCCAACGCCGCGCCACTTGCCGTGGGCACACGCGCTTGCGGCATCCTCAAAGACATGGGGCGTGTGGCAGATTGCGATCAAGTGCGGGTTGAAGCGCAGGTGGCGCTGGCCCGTCACGGCAATGGCTATCAGCAAGAAGCGCAACTGGCACCGCACTTTGCCCGCAAATTGCTGGCCCGCGGCGCGCTCCCCGCTGGCACCACCGTACGCACCACGCTGGATGCGGATCTGCAGCGCTTTGCCACGCTCATCCTGCGCCGGCAGATTACCGAATTACGCCAGCGCAATGTCGAAGACGGTGCGCTGGTGGTGCTGGATAACCGCAGTGGCGACATCCTGGCCTGGGTGGGGTCCAGCGGTGATCTGTCACGGGCCAGCGATGTGGATGGCGTGACGGCGTTGCGTCAGGCTGGCTCGACCCTCAAGCCGTTCCTGTATCAACTGGCATTGCAGGGGCGCTGGTTGACCGCTGCGTCGCTGCTCAATGACAGCCCGCTTGATCTTAATACCGCCAGCGGGCTGTACAACCCGCAGAACTACGACAAGGACTTCAAAGGGCCGGTGTCTGTCAGAACCGCGCTCGCTTCATCGCTCAATACACCCGCCGTACGCACCATTGAAATGGTGACCCCGGCGCGGCTACGGGAGCGGCTGGTGACCCTGGGCCTGAGCAGTCTGACCGAGTCTGGCGACTATTACGGCTACAGCCTGGCACTGGGCGCTGCTGACGTGCGCTTGCTGGATCTGGCCAATGCGTACCGGACCCTGGCGACCGGCGGCACCCAGAACCCGCTGCGCTGGCTGAGTACTGATCCCGCAGGTGCAAGCCGACGCTTGCTGGATGAACAAAGCAGCTTTGTCATCAGCGATATCCTGTCAGACCGCACTGCCCGTGCGCGTACGTTTGGTCTGGAAAGCGCACTGGCCACGCGCTTCTGGACCGCAGTCAAGACTGGCACCAGCAAAGACATGCGGGATAACTGGGCGGTGGGGTACTCGCAGCGCTATACGGTGGCCACCTGGGTGGGCAATGCCAGCGGCGCGCCCATGTGGGATGTCTCTGGCATGCATGGCGCGGCGCCGGTCTGGCTGGCGCTGATGAACCAGCTGCATGCCACGACGCCCTCTTTGCCCCCGGCGGCACCTGCCGGCATTCAGGCCCGTCAGGTTCATTTTGAAAACTATGTTGAAACGGACCGGCGCGAATACTTTTTGCCTGGCACCGGGCGGGACCAGATTTACCTCGTCAGCGATGATGCCCGCGCGCGACCGGCAGGTATCGATTACCCGGTAGACGGCGCCATCTTTGCGCTGGACCCGGATATTCCACCAGCCAACCAGCGCATCGTGTTCCGCGCCAATGGCACCAGCAAACCGCAGTGGTGGCTGAACGGCAAATTGCTGGGCCGCGGCCAGAGCTGGGCGTGGTTCCCCATGCCGGGGCGGCATGTCATTGAGTTAAGGGACAATACCCGGACGGTGCAACAGGTGCATTTTGAGGTACGCGGCGCTTTTCTGCGGCAAACGCCACCACGCAAGACCGGCGGCAAACAGCCGGTGCCGGCCACTTGATGCCGCCCATGAAAAAAGCCGGCGCAAGCCGGCTTTTTTATCATGCAGCGCGTGACCACGCCTCAGTCATCATCGCCTTCGTCATCCGGGTTGTACGGTTGTTTGCCGTACATTTTTTCGCCGGCTTCGACATCCACCAGCAGGGCCTTCACCGCAGGCTCATTGGGGAAACGTTCGATTTCATGGCGGTAGTAACCCAGGCTATCCGGGAAGGAGTACACGGCTTCACGCATGCGCTGGTGCGCCATCTGCTGGTCACCCATCAAGGCACGCATGATGGCTTCATCAGACAACTGGCCAGGATAGGGGTGCAGACGATCCAGCTGCGCCACAATGCCCAGCTTCCAGCCCATGTCCGAGCGGTTGGCCACCACAAAGTTGGAAAGCCCGTACTCGGCAAAATAGTCCAGGAACGGGTTCTTGCGCATGCCTTCCAGAATCTTGATGCGGCGCTCGTTTTCCTTGACCTTGCTGGTGCTGTCGATGATCGGGTAAACCTGCAGGTAGTACACCAGACCGGCAATGCCCAGACCCAGCGTCACCACGCCGGCAAACAAACCGCCAATGCGCGTTTGCATTGACGACAGACCACGCCCTGGCGTGCCGTCATACATCAGGAACAGCATCAGCGAGAACGGCCCGAAGAAGTGGAAATACCACAGCGGATATTCCACGAGGCTATGCAGGATCGACACCAGCACCAGGGCGGTACCGAACATGGCCACCGGGTCATGGCGACGACGCCAGATACCCAGGAACGCCAGCAGAATGGGCACGACCACCACAAAGGCGCCGACGATGCCGGTTTCTGCCATCAGGTTCAGCAATGAGTTGTGGCAGTGGGTGAACAGCACCGGCTCGACCACTTTGGCAAATTCCGGAATCACCTGCAGGCGCACGCTTTGCGCGCCATAGGCTCCCCAGCCCACGCCCAGAATCGGGTTCTCGCGGAAGGCGATCAGTGCCTTTTGCCATTCCACCAGACGGCGGGCGCCGTTGGAGTCCAGACGATCCAGACCGGTCGGGACTTCATTTGTTGCATGCAGTGCCGACTGGGCCAGGTGGTTGATCAGGGGCGCCACAAACTGCATGGCAATGATCAGGACGGCAGAGCCAGCCAGCAACACGGCAAAGCGGCGGTTGTCACCGCGTGCGGTGACATACAGGATCGTGCCAAAGACGGCCCAGGCACCGGCATACATGAAAATGGAACGCGAACCACACCAGGCCATCGACAGGCTCAGCCAGATCGCCAGTACCCAGAAAGCCCAGCCTTGCAGACGGCGGGTAGCACCCAGCCAGGCCGCCGCAGCCAGGCCCCACGCCAGGTAGTGGCCATACATGTTCTTCTGGCCGATATTGCCGAACACCAGGCCCGAACCGCTTTGCTGCACGTGGATGATCTGCGGAATCGACAGGCCGGTATTAAAGAGCGCCCCGATCAGCAAACCCCAGGCCAGGGCCACGGCCAGCGGCCCCAGACCATGTTCATCGCGCGCCAGCGACAAGCTCCACACGGTCAGCGCTGCGCCGATCATATAGCTCATCGGGATGGTGCGCTCTGACCAGTAAATGACCGGCATGACGACAATCTGGATGGCCAGTACACCGGCCAGCGCCAGCCACGGCCAACTGGCCAGCGGCGGGCCGGTACGGCGGCTGTTGGATGGCAGCGTGGCAGCCGCCATGATGATTAGCGCGCAAAAGCCATAGGCCGCCAGTTCAGACGGGAAAACCGGATTGGGCGGATAGCGGTAAGGGATGGCGCAAGGTACGCAGGCCAGCAAAAACAGCAGGACCTGGTAAATACGTAGTGAAGGATGCGTTTTCATTGTTCTTGGGTGTGGGTTTGGTTGGATGCGCGTGTCCCGGTCCAGCGGGCGACGACGCAACCGGCTTCATACAAAAGCCAGAGTGGAACAGCAAGCAGGCATTGCGAGAGCGGATCGGGCGGGGTGACCACGGCGGCCACAATAAAGGAACCCACGATCACGTACGGACGCCAGCTCACCAGTTTTTCGACGGTGACAACGCCAATGTGGACCAGCAGCACAATCGCCACCGGCACTTCAAAGGTGATGCCGAAAGAGATGAACAGCCCCAGCACAAACGAGAGGTACTGTTCAGAATCTGGCAGCCACTGCATGGAACTGGGCACATGCGAGGCCACAAAGGCGAAGACGGTTTTGAAGACAAAGAAATACGCAAACGACATGCCGAGGAAGAACAACAAGGTGGAGGACACCACCAGCGGCAGGATCATGCGTTTTTCATGGGTGTACAAGCCGGGTGCCACAAAGGCCCACACTTGATAGAGCGTGTGCGGCATGGTGATGATCACGGCCGTCAGCGCCACAATCTTGACCTGCAACAGGAACGGCGCAGCAATGCCGATTGAAACCAGTTTCTGGCTGGGCAGCACCGCGGTCAGTGGCGCGACCAGAAAGTCGTACAACTGTTGCGAGAAATAAAAACAGATAGCAAAGCCGACGAAGAACACCAGGGCGCTGCGCACAATGCGGGAGCGCAACTCGATCAGGTGGACCAGCAGCGGCTGAAAGTTGTCCTCAGTCATGAATCAGCGGCGATCTCGCGCTGGCGTGGGCGCAGCGGTGGGTACAGAGGGTTCAAACAGATCAAGCTGGCGCTCATCATGAGCAGCCGGGCTGATCTGCGGGGCGGGCGCGGGGGCGGAGACCACAGTTGCTGCGGCCGGCTCGACGACGGGGCGCAGCGCCTGGTCAGCAGCGGTCAGCGCAAACTGCTCGGGCTCGGGCAGCGGTGTTACTGCGGGCTCAGCCGGGGTGTGGATGACGGCGGGCGCCGGCGTATCAGCGGGCGCCGCCAGCAAGGCGGCTTTGGCGTCAGCCAGCGGCTGGTGAATGGTGTTGCGCAGCTCGGCGCCTTGCGCGCGCATCTCCGCTTCCAGCTTCGCCAGTTCGGACTGGGCAATTTCCCGGTCCAGATCCGCTTTGACGCTGTTGGCAAAACGCTGGGCGCGCCCCACCAGCAAACCCAGGGTTCGCGCCACTTTGGGCAGCCGCTCCGGCCCGATCACCACAAGGGCGACCGCGCCAATGACTGCCATTTCACCCAGACTGATATCAAACACCGCCCGTGTCGTCCTGTCGGCGGCTTAGCGCTTGTCGCGGTCAGCAGTGTCAATCACGCGGCCGGCCTCAGCATGATTGTCAGCCGGCTTTTCGCCTTCGCCATTCACGCCTTCCTTGAAGCCGCGAACCGCAGAACCCAGATCCTTGCCGACATTGCCCAGCTTCTTGGTGCCAAAAACCAGGACAATGATCACCAGCACGATCAGCCAATGCCAGATGCTAAACGAACCCATTGTGTTTTACTCCCGGCGCCACGCGCCGCAGGTTGAACCGGTCAAACCCCTGACCACCAGGGGCTTGTTCTTTACACGCTGATTATTGCGTTGTGATGGCAGCCAGGTCTGGCGACATGGTATTACCACCAAACACGTGCACGTGCAGATGGAAGAACGTTTGCCCGCCGCCATGGCCGGTATTGATGACAGTGCGGAACCCGTCTTTCAAACCTTGCTCTGCGGCCAGTCGGGGCGCCAGCAACAGCATCTTGCCCAACAGCGCCTCATGTTCCGGGCCCGCGTGCGCCAGCGAATCGACGTGGGTTTTGGGGACAATCAGAAAATGCACCGGTGCCACTGGATGAATGTCGTGAAACGCCACGACTTCATCATCGCTGTAAATCTGCTTGCTCGGGATTTCGCCGCTGGCCAGCTTGCAGAACAGGCAATCGCTCATCAAGTTTCTCCCATTACGCCCGGAGGGCGCCATCATTCATAAGACCTGGTCGGCCCGGTTTTTAATCCTTGACCGGACGAGAGGCTTTTTCGTCGATACCGGAAATGCCTTCACGGCGCGCCAGTTCAGCCAGCACGTCTTCGGCCGACAAGCCTTCATTGGCCAGCAGCACCATGGTGTGGAACCACAGGTCAGCCACTTCGCTGACCAGATGACGGCGGTCGCCATCTTTGGCGGCAAGGATGGTTTCAAGCGCTTCTTCGCCGACCTTTTTCAGGATGGCTTCCTGCCCCTTGTGGAACAGTTTGGCGACATAAGAGGTGCTGGGGTCGGCTTCGCGGCGGGATGCCAGCGTGGCGGACAGACGCTCCAGGATTTCAGCGGAAACCATGCTTCGCTCCAGATACAAAGGACCAATTATAAGGGGGTTTGATGACGAAAGGACGCAACGGTTGCAGGTGGCTTGTTTAAAGTTGTACGAACATCCGGATGAATCTGCCGTTCAGACAAAAAAGCCCGTTCACGAACGGGCTTGATACTGCGCCTGGTTTGATCACGCTCAATGCGAATGACCATGACCGTAAATGGCATTGGGGTCTTTGAGCACCGGATCAACCGTTTCCCAGGCATCGCCATTGAGCTTGCGGAAAAAACAGCTCTCGCGACCGGTGTGGCAGGCAATGCCACCTTCTTGCTCGATCACATAGATCAGCACGTCACCGTCGCAATCAAGGCGGATTTCCTTGATGCGCTGAAAATGACCAGATTCTTCGCCCTTGTGCCACAGCTTCTGGCGCGAACGCGTCCAGTAATGCGCGGTGCCTTTGTCGGCAGACAGCGCTACGGCGTCACGATTGGCAAAGGCAAACATCAGCACGCGGCCGGTGTGTTCGTCCTGCGCAATCACCGGCACAAGGCCAGCGGCATCAAATTTGATCTCGTCGAGCCAGCTCACAGGCGCACCTCAATCCCCGCGGCGCGCATGGCCTCTTTGGTCTGACGTACCGTGTATTCACCAAAATGGAAGATCGACGCGGCCAGCACGGCATCGGCATGGCCTTCGGTCACACCTTCGACCATATGCTGCAGATTGCCCACGCCGCCGGAGGCGATCACCGGGATATCCACCGCATCAGAAATGGCACGGGTCAGCGGCAGGTTGAAACCGATTTTGGTGCCATCGCGATCCATGCTGGTCAGCAGGATTTCGCCCGCGCCCATTTGCTGCATCTTGATGGCCCACTCCACCGCATCCAGCCCGGTGGCATTGCGGCCGCCATGGGTGAATACTTCCCAGCGGTCGTTGTTGGGCGTGACCGCCTTGGCGTCAATGGCGACCACAATGGCCTGACTACCAAAGCGCGCGGCGGCATCCGCCACCAGTTGCGGATTGGTAATGGCCGAAGTGTTGATGCTGATCTTGTCCGCGCCCGCGTTGAGCAAACGGCGCACGTCTTCGACCTTGCGCACGCCACCGCCGACGGTGAGCGGAATGAACACTTGCGAGGCCACAGCTTCAATCACCGACAAGATGAGATCGCGATCATCCGACGAGGCGGTGATATCCAGAAAAGTCAGCTCATCCGCGCCTTGTTCGTCGTAACGGCGGGCGATTTCCACCGGGTCGCCGGCGTCGCGCAGTTCGACAAAATTGACACCTTTGACCACGCGGCCAGCGGTGACATCAAGGCAGGGGATAATGCGTTTGGCTAAAGGCATGTCAGGTTCCGGGCGCGCCACAGGGTTGCCTCGCGCGCAAAAGCCGGGGCAACCCTGTGGCGGTCTTGCAGAAAAATCAGGCGGCGATGGCTTCGTCGGCCAGCTCTTGCGCGGCCTTGAAGTCAATGGTGCCTTCGTAGATCGCGCGGCCGGTGATCACACCTTCAATGCCTTCACTTTCTACTTCAACCAGCTTGCGCACGTCGTCCAGATCGGTCAGGCCGCCCGAGGCGATCACCGGAATGGTCAGCGCCTGGGCCAGTTTGACGGTGGCTTCAATGTTCACGCCGGACAGCATGCCGTCACGACCGATATCGGTGTAGATCACGCTTTCCACGCCGTAGTCCTGGAAGCGTTGCGCCAGGTCGATCACGTCATGTTCAGTGATCTTGGACCAGCCATCGGTCGCCACACGGCCATCCTTGGCATCCAGACCCACAATGATGTGGCCCGGGAAAGCGTCGCAGGCTTCGTGCAGAAAACCGGGGATCTTCACCGCGGCGGTGCCGATGATGACGTAGTCGATGCCGGCATCCAGATAGCGCTCGATGGTGTCCAGGTCGCGGATACCGCCACCCAGTTGCACCGGCACTTCGCCGTTCACCTCAGCCAGAATGGCCTTGATGGCATCCAGGTTTTTGGGCTTGCCGGCAAAAGCGCCGTTCAAATCCACCAGGTGCAGGCGGCGACCGCCTTTGTCCAGCCAGTGGCGGGCCATCGGGGCGGGGTTTTCCGAGAAGACGGTGGCATCTTCCATCAGGCCCTGACGCAAACGAACGCAGTGGCCATCTTTCAAATCAATTGCAGGAATAATCAGCATGATGCAGAAATTTCAATGAAATCAGGTTATCAGTGTGTCGCCCAAGGCTCAGGGGCGACCATCCCAGTGTACAAAATTTCGCAATAATTGCAGCCCGGCGTTATGGCTTTTCTCCGGGTGGCATTGAATGGCAAAGATATTGTCGCGCGCCACGGCCGCCGCAAAACGGTACGGGTAGGCCGATTCGATGACGGTAATGTCATCCGATGGCTTGAAGTGGTAGCTGTGCACGAAGTAAAAGCGCTCGCCTTCCGGGATGCCTTGCCACAGCGGGTGCGCCCGGGTGATGAACATTTCGTTCCAGCCCATGTGCGGCACTTTAAGCTTGTGGCCTTCGTCGTCGTGCATGCGTTCTTTGGGAAAACGCATCACGCCGCCAGCAAACACGCCCAGACCGGGCGTGTCGCCCTCTTCGCTGTAATCGAACAAGAGTTGCGCGCCGACGCAAATGCCCAGAAACGGCTTGTGGCGGGCAGCATCCAGCACGGCCCCCTTCAGGCCACTTTCTTCCAGATGGCGCATGCAGTCGGGCATGGCGCCCTGACCGGGAAACACCACTTTGTCGGCGGCGGCGACTTCGATCGGGTCGTCCGTCAGCACGATGCTGGCATCACTGCCGGCAACGTGCTCAAAGGCTTTGGTTACGGAATGGAGGTTCCCCATGCCGTAGTCAACAATTGCGATACGCATTTCAGTGGTTCAACGTGAGAAAGGTTAACCGACCAGCGTGCCCTTGGTCGAAGGCGTGACGCCAGCCATACGTTCATCGTATTCGATTGCCATACGCAATGCACGGCCGAATGCCTTGAAGATCGTCTCTGCCTGATGGTGGGCGTTTTTGCCCTTCAGGTTATCGATATGCAGCGTGACCGCGGCGTGATTGACGAAACCACGGAAGAATTCGCCAAACAGATCGACATCGAAACCGCCAATGGCGGCACGGGTGAACTCGACACCGTATTCAAGACCGGGGCGGCCAGAGAGGTCGATCACCACGCGCGACAGCGCTTCATCCAGCGGGACATAGGCGTGGCCGTAACGGCGGATGCCTTTTTTGTCGCCCAGCGCCTTGGCCAGCGCCTGGCCCAGCGTAATGCCGACATCTTCGACGGTATGGTGGGCGTCGATATGCAGATCACCCTTGGCGACGACGTCCAGATCAATCAGCCCATGGCGGGCGATCTGATCCATCATGTGTTCCAGAAACGGCACGCCGGTATCGAAACGGGACTTACCGGTGCCATCCAGATTGATGGTTACGGTGATCTGGGTTTCCAGCGTGTTACGGGTTACCTGTACTTCGCGCATGCGTATTCTCGTAATCGGCAATAGCCCAAATGGGCGCAATTTGCGTAATTGTCCACGACTTTGCTATTGAGGTGAAGCAAAAACGGGC
The DNA here is from genome assembly GCF_014645535.1 of Silvimonas iriomotensis. Classification (NCBI taxonomy): domain Bacteria; kingdom Pseudomonadati; phylum Pseudomonadota; class Betaproteobacteria; order Neisseriales; family Chitinibacteraceae; genus Silvimonas; species Silvimonas iriomotensis. The sequence continues at coordinate 176,381 of NZ_BMLX01000006.1, read as the reverse complement.
CATTTCGCTGTAAAAACAGGGTAAAAGGGCCAATCAGGCCAGGACCCGATCCCCATGACTGGGTGGTTGCGAGGTCACCAGAAAATGCGCGTCGGATTGCGACACATTGCGCACCTGATGCGCCGCACCGGCCGGGATCGCCAGGCCTTCTTGCGCATTGAGCGTGGTGACCACGCCGGCAACCTCAATATCAAGGCTGCCGGCGAGGACATAAAAAAACTGGCTGGCATGCACGTGGTAGTGCCGCGCTTCCTCACCGCCTGGGCCTAGCCGCTCCTGAATCACGGATAAGGCGGGCGTACGCACCAGATGCCAGCCATCTTCGCCCGCGCCCCAGTGGTAATGCGGGGCCGTGGCGGTAGAAATCTTTTCACTCATTGACGTTTCTTGCCTTTGGCGGCGGCCCGCAAAGCAGCACCAATGCCTTCACGCGCCCATTCTTGCAGCGCCTCGGCATCTTCCAGTGCAGACTCGGGCAGCGGGTAATACGACAAGTGCTTCTTGCCGTCTTTCACGTCGTAACGGAAGGGCTGCAAACCGGCCTTCTCAAAACGCGGCCGGTTGGTATCATCCACCTTCACGTAAAACACGTCGTCAGAGATGATGGCAAAGAACACGCCATCGCAATACAGGCCATAGCCGCCGAACATGGACTTGGGTCGCAAGCTGCCCAGCGGCGCCAGTTGTTCCAGCAGCCAGTCCAGATATTCGCTTCTTGCCGGCATGCTGTCCCGACCGTGGTTAGGGTTGATCGTCCAGCCGGTATTCCGCGGCTTTGGCGTGGGCTTGCAGGCCCTCGCCATGCGCCAGCGTGCTGGCAATGCGGCCCAGCTTTTGTGCACCAGCAGCCGAAACCTGGATCAGGCTGGAGCGCTTCTGGAAGTCATACACCCCCAGCGGGCTGGCGAAACGCGCGGTACGGGCGGTCGGCAGCACGTGGTTGGGGCCGGCACAGTAATCACCCAACGATTCAGAGGTGAACTTGCCAAGGAAAATCGCCCCGGCGTGCTTGAGTTCCGGCAGCCACACTTGCGGCTCGGCCACAGACAGTTCAAGGTGTTCCGGCGCGATCCAGTTGGCGATATGACAGGCCTCTGCGAGGTCTTTCACATGAATCAGCGCACCACGGCCCGACAGCGACGCGCGGATGATTTCGGCGCGCGGCATGTCTGGCAACTGGCGCGCGATACTGGCGGCGACTTTGTCGATAAAAGCGGCATCCGGGCACAGCAAGATGGCCTGGGCGATCTCATCGTGTTCAGCCTGGCTGAACAAATCCATGGCGATCCAGTCCGGATCGGTGCTGCCGTCACAGATCACCAGGATTTCCGACGGGCCGGCGACCATGTCAATCCCGACAATGCCGAACACACGGCGCTTGGCCGCGGCGACATAGGCGTTGCCCGGGCCGGTGATCTTGTCGACTTGCGGAATGGTTTGCGTGCCATACGCCAGGGCGCCCACGGCTTGCGCGCCGCCAATGGTGAAGGCGCGGGAAACGCCGGCGATATACGCGGCGGCCAGCACCAGATCATTGCGTTCGCCACGCGGTGTGGGCACAACCATGATGATTTCGCTCACGCCGGCCACATGCGCCGGAATGGCATTCATCAGCACCGAAGACGGGTAAGACGCCTTGCCACCAGGCACATAGATACCGACGCGATCAAGCGCCGTGACTTGCTGGCCCAGCATGGTGCCGTCTTCGTCGGTGTACTGCCAGGACGTGGCTTTTTGATGTTCGTGATACCGGCGCACGCGGGCTGCAGCGGCTTCAAGCGCCTCTTTCTGCACTTGCGGCAGGCGTTCGAAGGCGGCTTTGAGTTCGGCTTGCGACAGTTCCAGTTCTGCCATGGTGCTGGCGTTCACGCTGTCGAAACGCTGGGTGTATTCAACCACGGCGGCATCGCCGCGCTGTTTGACGTCATCCAGGATGGCGGCCACGCGGGCATCCACTTCCGGGTCTTGCGAAGACTCAAAAGCGAGCAGGGCCGAGAGTTCTTGCTGGAACTGGGCATCGCGGGAATCAAGGCGGCGAATCATGGCAGGTGTCCGGTTTGGCAATGGAGAGAACAATTATAACTGCTGGGGACCGCGCCGTTTTACAAGGGCCGGGCAGCAATACTGACAAAAAAGGTGGATGGCTTCTCGCTCATCCACCTCCTGCGGCGGCCGTTTCAGTCGCGACGGGCTGCGACTGTGGCGGCGAACGTATCGATAATCGGCTGCAGGCGATCTTGCTTGAGCTTGAGCGCCGCCTGGTTGACGATCAGGCGCGAGCTGATGTCGCGCACGTCTTCCACGGCCACCAGGTTATTGGCCTTGAGCGTGCCGCCGGTGGAAACCAGGTCAACGATGGCATCGGCCAGACCCACCAGCGGGGCCAGTTCCATGGAGCCATACAGCTTGATCAGGTCCACGTGCACGCCCTTGCCGGCAAAGTGCTCACGCGCGCATTCGGTGTATTTGGTGGCAACGCGCAAACGCGCACCTTGCTTGACCGCGCCTTCGTAGTCGAAGCCGTTCTGCACGGCGACCATCAGCTTGCAGCGGGCAATTTCCAGATCCAGCGGCACATACAGGCCGGCGCCACCGTGTTCCAGCAGTACGTCCTTGCCTGCCACGCCCAGATCGGCTGCGCCATATTGCACGTAGGTCGGCACGTCAGTGGCGCGCACGATAATCAGGCGCACATCTGGATGATTGGTGCCAATGATCAGCTTGCGCGAGGCCTCCGGCGCTTCAGCGGGCACGATGCCGGCAGCGGCCAGCAGGGGCACGGTTTCTTCGAAAATGCGGCCTTTGGACAGCGCAATCGTAATCATATGAGTCGTACTTTCTTGATTATTTGAACAATTTAAGAGTCAGCGGATAACGCGAACGCCAGCCGTTAATGGCCTTGGCGCCTTCCCACAGGCTGAACATGGCCGAGCCGACGGCAACCCACCAGATCGGGAACACGCTATGCGCTGTATAACTCATGATCATGGCAAGCGCGTACAGGCACCCCATCAATAACTGGAAATTGGCTGCCTGAACGGCGTGCTGTTCCACGAATTCCGAGTGCACGCGGGCAAACTGCAGCACCAGGAACGGGATGATCAGCGCCAGTACCGGCATGGGCAGGTACGGAATCCAGAAAATGCCGGCCAGATGCGTGAGCATGGCAACGGTTTTTTCGACGCCATTGGGCGGCTGCAATTTGCCGTCGCTGTCGTCACTGGCCGGCTTGGGGTTCAGCGTCAGCATCAGGCAATCCGCTCGATGCTGGCACCAATGCCGCCCAGCTTGGCTTCGATATGCTCGTAGCCACGATCCAGATGATAGATACGATCGACAATGGTTTCGCCTTCGGCAATCAGACCGGCGATCACCAGCGATGCGGAGGCGCGCAGATCGGTTGCCATTACGGTGGCGCCAGAGAGTTTCTCGACGCCGCGCACAATGGCGGTATTGCCTTCTGTGCTGATGTCCGCGCCCATACGGGCCAGTTCCGGCGCGTGCATGAAGCGGTTTTCAAAGATGGTCTCGGTCATCACGGCCGTACCTTCGGCAATGGTGTTGAGCATCATGAACTGGGCTTGCATGTCGGTCGGGAACGCCGGGTACGGCAGCGTGCGCACGTTGACCGCCTTGGGGCGCTGTTTCATGTCCAGCGCAATCCAGTTGTCGCCCGCTTCAATGTAGGCGCCGGCTTCACGCAGTTTGTCCAGCACGGCTTCCAGAATGTTGGCGCGGGTATTACGCAGCACCACGCGGCCTTGCGCGGCGGCGGCGGCGCACAGGAACGTACCGGTTTCGATGCGGTCAGGCACTACGGAGTGCGTTGCGCCGTGCAGCGACTTCACGCCTTCGATGGTGATGGTATCGGTGCCGTGGCCGCTGATTTTGGCGCCCATGGCGATCAGGCACTCGGCCAGATCAACCACTTCCGGCTCACGCGCGGCGTTTTCAATGGTGGTGATGCCTTCAGCCAGCGTGGCGGCCATCAACAGGTTCTCGGTGCCGGTCACGGTCACCATGTCGGTGACAATGCGGGCGCCCTTGAGCTTGCCCTTGGCCTTCACATAACCGTGTTCAATGACGATCTCTGCACCCATGGCCTGCAGGCCCTTGATGTGCTGATCAACCGGGCGCGCGCCAATGGCGCAGCCGCCTGGCAAGGACACCTGAGCTTCGCCAAAGCGGGCCAGCGTCGGGCCCAGCACCAGAATGGAGGCGCGCATGGTCTTCACCAGATCATACGGCGCGCACAGATTGGTGACGGCATTGGCGGTCAGTTCGTACTCGTGCACGTTGTCGGTCATCACGCGTACGCCCATGCCTTGCAGCAGCTTTTGCGTGGTTTTCACGTCGCGCAGTTGCGGCACATTGGTCAGGCGCAGGGTATCGGCAGTCAACAGGCCCGCGCACAGAATCGGCAATGCGGCATTCTTGGCGCCAGAGATCGTAATTTCGCCTGCCAGCGGATGACCGCCGGTGATTTTGAGTTTTTCCATGTTCTTTTGCCCGCTCCTGCGGGAGGGAATGCGGTTAACGTGCAGCCTGCCGGCTGCGCAAAGTACTGTTTGTGATGTCTGTCAGAGGTATTTCCACAGCAACCAGGCCACCAGCGCAATCAGCCAGGGCAGGTTGGTGAGGGCGATCAGCTTCTGGGTGCTACGGTCGCGCGTGGTGCGCTGGGTCAGCATGGCCTCGTCGATCTTCGCCTTGTGGGCGTTGATGCCATCGAGGTTGAAGCGGTTGTCGCTGCTCACAGCGCGGCCCATTCGGCCGGCGTGGATGTCTTTTCCAGCGAGAGCGCATGCAGCTCGCCAGAATCGATCACATCCTTGAGGGCCTCTTTGACAAGGCGGTGTCGCGCCAGCAGTGCCAAGCCCTCAAAACGGGGCGAAACAACGCGGGCGTAGAAATGGTGGCCATCACCTTTGACCTCGGCCACAGTGGCGTCCAGTCGGGTGATCAGCAGGGTTTGAACTTGCTCGGGAGTCATGTCTATCTTTGCTTTCTGGCTAGTGCCTTAATTTATAACCGGATTTTATCAGTTGCCAGCCCAGTGTGGCGAGTGCCAGCAATGTGAATCCGCCAACGGACAGGCTCAGCCATGGTGAGACATCAGCCTGGCCGAAGAAACCGTAACGGAATCCGTCAATCACGTAGAACACCGGATTCCAGTTGGACACGCCTTGCCAGAAGGGCGGCAGGCTGTGAATCGAGTAGAACACGCCCGACAGGAAGGTCAGCGGCATGATCAGAAAGTTCTGGAATGCGGCCAGTTGATCAAACTTCTCTGCCCAGATACCGGCGATCAGGCCCAGAATGGCCATGATGCTGGAGCCCAGCAGCGCAAAGACGATGACCCACAGCGGATGCTGGATGGGCGGAATGGCAAAGAACAGCGTCACCAGCAACACGCCCGCGCCCACCACGATACCGCGCAGCACGGCGGCCAGCACATAGGCTGCAAAAAACTCGAAGTGCGACAACGGCGGCAGCAAGATGAACACCAGGTTGCCGGTGATCTTGGACTGGATAATGCTGGAACTCGTGTTGGAGAACGCGTTCTGCAGCATGGACATCATGGCCAGCCCGGGAATCAGGAAGGCCGTGTAACGCACGCCGGGGTAGGGCTCGACGTGGGCGTCCAGCACATGGGCGAAGATCAAGAGATACAGCAGCGCCGTCAGAATCGGCGCCAGCACGGTCTGAAAGCTCACCTTCCAGAACCGCAGCAACTCTTTGTAGAAAAGGGTGGAAAAACCTTGCATGGGGATGTGTTCCATCGGGGCGGGCATCAGGCATCAGCCTGCGGCGCCACGCCCTTGCATCATTTCGACAAAGATATCTTCCAGATCCGGCTTGGCGATTTCGACATCACGCAAAGCGGCGCCGTGCATGCGGATCTGTTCCAGAATGCCTTCGACTTCAGAAAGATCGGAAAGGCGCAGTTCATACTGGCCGTCTTTTTCTGACAGAACCTGCTCAGCCAGGCTCATGGGCAGATTGCCGCTGGCCAGCCTGACCCGCAGCGTGCGTGCCTTGCCACGGTTCATCAGCTTGGCTTTGTCTTCCAGTGCAATCAGCCGGCCTTGCTTGAGCATGGCAATGCGATTGCACAATTCTTCGGCTTCTTCCAGGTAGTGCGTGGTCAGCACAATGGTGTGGCCTTGCTCATTGAGGCGACGCACAAAGGCCCAGAGGGTCTGACGCAGTTCCACGTCCACGCCGGCGGTGGGTTCGTCCAGCACAATGACAGGCGGGCGATGCACCAGCGCCTGCGCCACCATCACCCGGCGTTTCATGCCGCCAGACAGTGCCCGCATATTGGCGTTGGCTTTATTGGTCAGCCCCAGGTTTTCCAGGATTTCGTCAATCCAGGCATCGTTCTGCTTGAGCCCGAAATAACCGGACTGAAAACGCAGGGTTTCCCGCACGTTGAAGAACGGATCGAACACCAGTTCCTGCGGCACGATGCCCACGGCGCGGCGCGCATTGCGGTAATCGGTGACGACATCCCGCCCCATGATCGACACATGGCCGCTGGTGGCGCGCGCCAGTCCGCCAAGAATGGAGATCAGCGTGGTCTTGCCGGCGCCATTGGGGCCGAGCAGGGCAAAGAAATCGCCTTCCTCAACATTGAAGCTGACATCGTTAAGGGCTTGCAGGTCGCCGTAATGCTTGACGACGTTCTGGAACTGGATCGCGCTCACTGCTCTGCCTTTGCGGGGGCCGAAGCGTCTGCTGTTGCGGGTTCGACCGCGACGGCGGACGCCGCAACCGCTTGCGGTGCCGCGCTGGCCTGGGTCTCGGTTGCGGCAGCCGGCTTGTCGGCAGCGGCCGGTTCGCTGGCGCTGGCCGCAGGTTTGGCAGCCGGTGCCGCGTCGTCGGCGCCATCGTCATCATCGATATCGCCCAGTTGCAGCGGGTGCGGCGGCTTGCCGTCATAGACCTTGTACCAGCGGCGCTGCAGATAAGCGTCGCGGATATAGGCATAAGGGTCAGGCTGGGACTCAATCAGTTGATCCAGCGGCAGCACTTGCGCGCGCAGGTTGATGCCATCGACCGCCGACCAGGCGATCTGCTCGCCCGTGGTGTTCAGATAGCTGCCCGGACCATAGAACCAGCGCACGGTCGGATCAACCGCATCGCGCAGCGTGGTCGGGCCAAGGAACGGCAGCATGATGTACGGGCCGGAGCCAATGCCCCAGTGACCCAGCGCCAGGCCCAGATCCTGATCCGGCTTGGGCATGTTCATGTCGCTGGCCCAGTCGAAAATCCCCAGCAGACCAATGGAGGTGTTGACCGCCACGCGACCAAAGCTCACGCCGGCGTCCTTGAAGTTGCCTTCCAGGACAGAGCCCAGCGCAGAAAACAGGTCGTCAATGTTGCCAAAGAAGTTGCTGGTGCCTTGCTTGACCGGGCCCGGCGCATAGTTGGAATACGCGGTGGCAACGGGTTTGACCACGGCACGGTCAACCACGTTGTTGACCACGAAAATGCCGCGGTTCACGGGTTCCAGCGGGTCATAGTTGTTCTTGGGGCTGGCACAGGCAGTCAGCAGCAAGGCTGCAATGGGCACGAGTCTTCGCATGATCGGGTATCGGGTCATGGGTTCAGTAGTCAGGGCTGTATTGTAAGTGGTTTCTTGCAAAGCTATCAGCCTGAGTTGCAAAGGATTATGACAATGAGGAAAAGCAAAAACCCCGCACTGTGGCGGGGTTGGGCCGAAACTGCTCAGGCACCGACAGGAAGCAGGGTCTGCACGTCATACAGCCGTATCAGTTCGGCCAGTGAGACGGGCATGCCGTTGATCGCCAGCCGGGCCTTGCGGGCCTGTGCCATACGCTGCCAGTGCAGCAATACAGACACCGCGGCTGAATCCACTTCGGCCACCTGAGTCAGGTCGAGCGTCAGTTCGCTTGCGCCGTCAGGCCACTTGAAGGCCGCCAGCTGCGCGCTGGCGGTCAACATCGTGAGATTGCCTGTGACGGTATACGTACTCATTTGGCTGCAGAGCCGCTCTTGGTGGCATTGGCGTTTTGCGCGGCCAGTTGCTGGATCAGGCCATCAATGCCGTCCTTGCGGATCACGGTACCAAACTGGTTGCGGTGGCTGTTGATAAAGCTGATGCCTTCAACCGAGATGTCGTACACCTTCCAGCCGTTATCGGCCTTCTCGAAGTTGAAATCCAGACCGATCGGCTTCTGGCCCGGCAGGTTTACTTCGGTTTGCACGGTTTGTTCATCTGCCGAATCACCCGGGCGCGAGCCCTTCACATCGACCGACGAATTCTTGTAGATGGTCAGTGCAGACAGATAGGTACGAACCAGCATGGTGCGGAATTCTTTGGTCAGCGCGGCTTGTTGATCCGGCGTTGCGCTCTTCCAGTAGCGGCCCACAGCCAGCGCGGTCATGCGGTTGAAGTCGGCCAGCGGGACCAGCTTGGCATCCACCTGGTCGCGCACAGCGGCCGGATTCTTCTCGCCCTTCTTGAGGATGTCGAGCACGTCCTTGCTGACGTTGCGGACAATCTGTTCCGGCGTATCGGTGGCCGCAGCAAAGGCAGCGGGGAGCAGTGCGGCGGCACACAAGGCCACCAGCCATTTTTTGAGCACGTTCATTATTGGTTTCCTGCGTTTGTTTTGTCGCCGCTGTCCTCTGCTTTGGAGAACAGGAAGCGACTGATCAATTGTTCAAGCACAATGGCCGACGAGGTCAGTTTGAACGTACTGCCTGCGGTCAGCATCTTGTCGTCGGCCCCCGGCGTAATACCGATGTATTGTTCGCCCAGCAGGCCCGACGTCAGGATTTCAGCCGAGGAATCACGACTGAAATGATAGTGATTATCCAGCGCCATGGTCACTCTGGCCACGTAACGGGAGGTATCCAGTTCGATGTTTGTGACCCGTCCCACGACCACCCCGGCACTTTTAACGGGGGCGCGCACTTTCAGGCCGCCAATGTTGTCGAAATTGGCCGTCACCGTGTAGGTCGAGCGTGCGGGCAGGGCGCTCTGGCTGCTGACGCGCAAAGCCAGGAACAATATGGCAACCACCCCAGCGGCAATAAACAGACCGACCCAGAAGTCGAGCATGCCTCGTTTCATCAGATTCCCCGGAACATGAATGCGGTCAGGATCACATCCAGACCAAGAATAACCAAAGCCGAAATCACCACAGTGCGGGTGGTCGCGCCCGACACGCCTTCGGCCGTCGGTGGTGCGTCATACCCTTCAAACACCGCAATCAGCGACACCGCGATACCGAATGCAATGCTCTTGATCACGCCGTTCATGACATCAAAACGCAGATCCACCGAGCTTTGCATTTGCGACCAGAAGATGCCGGAATCAAGCCCCAGCAACTGCACGCCAACCAGATAACCGCCAATGATGCCCATGGCACTGAACATGGCTGCCAGCAGCGGCATGGAAATCACCCCGCCCCAGAACTTGGGCACCACCACGCGGGCAATCGGGTTGACCGCCATCATTTCCATGGCAGACAACTGCTCTGTGGCCTTCATCAGGCCGATTTCCGCCGTAATGGCCGACCCCGCCCGGCTGGCAAACAACAACGCGCCCACCACCGGACCCAGTTCACGCACCAGCGACAAAGCCACCAGCACACCCAGCGCGGATGAGGCGCCAAAGCGGCTCAGCGTGTCATAGCCCTGCAAGGCCAGCACCATACCCACAAACAGGCCGGAGACCACGATGATCAGCACCGACAGCACGCCGGCAAACCAGATCTCGCGCATGGTCAGACGGAATCGCGTCAGTGCGGTGGGCGAGTGGCGCAGTACCGAAAACAAAAAGCGGCCGGCAAAACCGGTCTTGATAAATGCATTGGTAAACGGCTGGCCAATGGCCGAAAAAAACCGGACCAGAATGTTGCCAGTACGATCAGTCATGCGGCTGCTCCAGTCCCAGATCAAGCGCGTAATCGGGCGCCGGTTTGTGGAACGGCAACGGGCCGTCACGTTCACCATTAATGAACTGTTTGATAAAGGGCTCGGTCGACGCGCGGATTTGATCCGGCGTACCCTGGCCCACCACGCGACCTCCGGAGAGGAAATACACATAGTCCACCAGCGCCAGAGACTCTGCGACATCGTGCGTGACGATGATCGAGGCCGCACCCAGCGCGTCGTTCAGTTCACGCACCAGCTGGCCAATGGTGGACAGGGAAATCGGGTCCAGCCCGGTAAAGGGCTCGTCGTACATCATCAGCATCGGGTCCAGCGCAATGGCGCGGGCCAGTGCAACCCGGCGTGCCATACCGCCCGACAGTTCAAACGGCATCAGGCTGGCTGCACCGCGCAGGCCCACGGCCTGCAGCTTCATCAACACCAGATCGCGGACGACGGTCTCTGGCAGGTTGGTGCGCTCCCGCAGGGGGAAAGCCACGTTGTCGTAGACCGACAGATCGGTAAACAGCGCGCCGAACTGGAACAGCATTCCGAGCTTGCGGCGCATGGCGTACATACGGCTTTCGGAAAGCGTGCCGACGTCTTCACCATCTACCATGACCGAGCCGGACTGAGCCTTGACCTGACCGCCGATCAGCCGCAGCAAGGTGGTCTTGCCGGAGCCCGAGCCGCCCATGATCGCCACCATCTGGCCGCGCGCGATCGTCAGCGATACATCGGTGAGAATGTCGCGGTCGGAATAGCCAAAGCGAACCCGGTCGAGCTGAACAAGCGGGGATGTCATGCGGGCCTGGTTAGACTGATGAGTACAAAGGCTGTCTATTTTAGGTTGAAAGCGGCTTTGCCGCCAGTCCTATGAACATGTCATGACGTGTAACAGGTCCTGGTTGTGCATCGCTCGACAGAGAGAGGACAGCCAGAAAACGGTGAATTGTCGGTGTTAATCAGATTCCGGCTACGCTGGCCTGACAAAGGGTCACGTTTTTGCTGCTTTTTGCGGTTTGCCTGAGCATCAAGTGCCCGATTGACGGTAAAACGGCAAAATTCACATTTTATGTAGTTTTACTTCATTTCAGGGTCGCGCCGCGCCTTCACGTGATCAATGAAGGCCCGCAGTTTGGGCATGACCTGCCGTCGGTCGGGGTAGCACAGAAACACGCCTGGCAGCATGGGCGAGTACGCATGCAGCACCTGAACCAGCTGCCCGGTCTTGATTGCGTCCGCTACCATGGGCTCAGGCAGTTGCGCCAGCCCGATCCCCTCCAGCGCGGCACCCAGCAGGGCGGGAAAATCGCTGACGATCAGCGGTCCGGTTACGGCAATGTCGGTCGTTTGCGCGTGATGGGTGAAAGACCAGGTTGCCATCGCCCCGCTGGAGCGACGCCAGCGCAGGCACGCGTGCTCGCGCAGATCATCCGTGTGCGTTGGCGGGGTGTGCTTCTCAAAATAAGCGGGGCTGCCGACGACCACGAGCGGGAACGGCAGTGTCAGCGGCAGGGCGACCAGATCGGCATCCACCAGTTGGCCCATGCGGATGGCGGCATCAAAGCCTTCGGCGGCCAGGTCGACCACCTCTTTGCTGGCGGCAATCTCGACTTCAACCTCCGGATATGCCTGGTGGAACGAAGCAAGCAAAGGCTCCAGCAACAGCGGCACGATGGCGCGCGGCACCGACAGCCGCAACAAACCAGTCGGGCGCTGACCCAGTTCACGGGCCATGTCACGTGCGGCGACCAGTTCTTCAAACGCGGGCCGGGCGCGGGATAAAAACCGCTCGCCGGCCTCCGTCAACCCGACGCTGCGCGTAGTGCGCACGAACAGCGTGGCGCCAATGCGCTCTTCCAGCAGACGCACTGCCTGGCTGATGGCAGAAGGCGTGACCCCAAGCTCTGCTGCGGCCTTGCGAAAATTGCGATGTCTGGCAACGCACAGGAACGCTTCCACACCATCAAGCGCACCTTGTCTGACCGTGAAGTTTTGCTTCATAGCCCGTCAACATTGTGATGAATAGTCGCTTGCGCGCATCGATGGTACACCTAACGTGCATGCCGATGACATGGGATTAGGCCCCGCGCACCGGCCCTGGTATCCACTGCAAGCCCGTCAGGAGAACCGCTGATGAATGCGTCCACCACTTATGCTTCTGCCATTGCGCCGGCCCCGGCATGGCGCAGCCTGTTCTGGGCTGCACCGCTGACCCTGTTGTGGATCGGGGTGATGTACTGGCAACCCGTGATCCCCTCCAGCGGCTTTCAGACCACAGCGCATCAGGTCGTTGCGCAAATCCTGATTGCGCTGGGCTTGTGGCTGGCACTTGAGCGCACTGCGCTGACGCCGGCTCAGCGCCGCAACACCTGGCTGGCTATTCTGATCCCGCACATGCTCTGGTTTGCGGTGATCTGGAGCGCCGCCATTCATGGCGTGTTCCGGCTGCGCATGCCGCCGCCACTATTGCCTTTGCTGCCATTGGCGATCTTCCTGCCGTTGATCGTCGGGCTGCCGTTGCTACTGGCGTCAAAGCGGGTGGGGCAAGTGCTGGACGCCATGCCGTTATCCTGGCTGGTGGCGCTGCAGTTTTATCGCATCTTCGGCGGTTGGGCTCTGGCGGCCTGGCTGCATGGCCAACTGGACAGTCTGGATGCATTGCCAGCTGGCACTGGTGATGTGCTGACCGGCCTGTTTGCGGTGCCGGCGGCCATTGCCCTGGCCAGTGGCTCGGCGCGCGGGCGCAAGGCAGGCATCCTCTGGAATCTGTTCGGGCTGGCTGATTTTGCGCTTGCCGTGGCGCTGGGCATGGTCACGGCCCCGGGCCGCTTTCAATTGATTGCCCCCGATGCGCCCAGCCTGAACGCCGGGCTGTACCCCTACGTGCTCACCCCGGCGTTTGTCGTGCCGGGCTCCATCTTGTTGCACGCACTCTCGTTACGGCAGTTGCTGCGCCGTTCAAGCGGCTGAAACCGTCTTCCCCCGTTCATGCTCAAGACCCTTTTTGCAGGAGGCAATATGTCACCGGAAACGATCTTTCGCTTGCATCTCATCCTCGGTTACGTGGTGTGGTTGACGTGTTTTGGCGCCTATATCTGGCCCTGGCTCAAATCACTGACAACTTTTGATGCGCAACGCGCCATCGCCACCCTGCACAGCTTTCGCTTCTTTGGCCTGGCTTTCATGCTGCCCGGCATGGTCAGCCCGGATCTGCCGGCCAGCTTTGCCATACCGGCGGGATATGGCGACCTGACCACAGGCCTGCTGGCACTGCTGGCCTTGCTCACCGCCAGAAAGCGGCTGTTGTTCTGGTTGTTTGTCGCGGCATTCAACGTGGTGGGTACGGTGGATATCGTGCTGGCTTATATCCACGCCATTGAAGCTGGCGTTCCGGCCAATGCCGGGCTGATGGGCGCGATGTATGTCATCCCGGTGATCTATGTGCCGCTGCTGATGATCACCCACGGTGCGGCCTTTTATTTGCTGTTGCGGCGGACGAGGTGGGTGCCCAATCCCTCCCGGGCTACCGGCTAAACCCGCTTGATCGCGCATCTTTGACCATTCGCATCCCGCCACCTTGATGCCAGCCGCCTTTTGAGGCGGCTTCTTATTTGACGCGAAATACGCAGGGGTAAGCTGCTGAAGACAGCAACAGGTCAGGCTGTACATCGTGAACTGTCGCATTAGCCCGGGGCTTGATGCCGGCTTGACCCGGCACTGGTACTCACGCCACAGGTGTTCGACGCGCTGGCGCAACAATTGCCGCAGTGCGTGCTATTGCCCGATACGGTTCGGCAACACCAGGTAAAGTGTGGCGACTGCTACGCTGGCAGGCCGGTAAACCGGTGGTCGAGCATGGGGCTGTCGCTGTGTTGTCGGCGGGGTCGGTACCCAGCACCACGCGCCCGTTGGCCTTCAGTTGAGAGATCGCAGTGGCCACTTGCTGCAGTTTGTCTGCCTGCATGCGTGCGGCAGCGATGTCCTCTGTGTTGACGGCGCTGGCCATTTCCTGGGTGGCCTGTTGCTGGCTTTGTTGCTGGAAGTCCCGTGCCAGTCTGTCGATTTCGGTTTGCTGCTGTTGTTGCACGGCGACGCGGGTGAACTCTGCACCATACAAATAGGCTTTAGGTGTGAGGCCACCCGCGCGGGCGATCAAGTCACGCAGGTTTTCGCCTTCATGCGCTTCATAGATGCCAGGCGTGCCCACTTCGCCTTCAATCCGTACGTAGCGGGTGCGTTTGCCGCTGTTGACCTGGATGTCGGCTTTGCTGAACACGTGCACGATGTCGCCCGCTTGCAGTTCCAGATCGTTGGCCGGGTCTTTGATCAGTGCTTGTGCCAGATTGAACGGAATCAGTCGGGTGCTGTAGGTGGTGGGGTCAACGCGTTCGATGGCCGCGTAGTCCCAGTTGATTTCCCCACGGTCGGTGTTGAGATCGCGTTTGGCCTTGAGGGCCAGTGCATTGTGGTTGTCGCGTTCATCTGTAGTGCCGCGGGTTTTGTTTTCCCAGTAATCGTCGGTCTGCAGCATGCGGCGATCCTGGATCAGGTCGCTGACATGCATGTGATCGCGCCAGGCCATGCGTACGGGTTGCACGACATTGCCGCGCAGCGAGACCACATCGTCCACGCGTGAGGACAACTCGTAAAGCTGGACGATATCGCCACCGCGCAAGGCAAACTGGCCGATGCGGGCGGGTTGTATGGTTTCTACTTTGCGCCCTTGCTGGTTTTCGATCCGCTCGACCGAAATCTGGCCGTTCAACGCCAGTTGGCGTGGGCCGCCAGCGAGTTCAATCAGTGTCTGCAGCTTTTCGTCGGGGTTTACCTCATAGATGGCGGCTTCTTTGACCGAACCGTAAATGGCGACCTGGGCGCGCGCGGCAGGAATACGGATTACGTCGCCAGGCTGCAGCAGCACGTCCTGGCTTTTGTCCCCGCGCAGCAAGAGGTCATACATATCGAAGTGGGCGATGACGCGGTTGCCCCGCTTGATCTGGATGTCGCGCATGCTGCCATTGTTGCTAGGGCCGCCGGCGGCAAACAGGGCAGACACCAGGGTTGAAAGCGGGTTAAGCGTGTAGCTGCCCGGGTTGCGGGCATAACCGGTGACAAAGATGGGGAGCATGCGCAATTGGCCCATGCTGACCGACACGTCAAAGTTGCGGTATACGCGGCCGACGGCATTGGCGATCTGCTGACGCAGCATGCCGTAGGGCACGCCTGACAGGCTGATATTGCCGACCCTGGGAATGAACACCGACCCGTTGCGATCAATGACCAATTGAAGATCTGCGTCGATGGACCCCCAGATCCGTACGCCAAA
Organism: Silvimonas iriomotensis; assembly: GCF_014645535.1. Classification (NCBI taxonomy): domain Bacteria; kingdom Pseudomonadati; phylum Pseudomonadota; class Betaproteobacteria; order Neisseriales; family Chitinibacteraceae; genus Silvimonas; species Silvimonas iriomotensis. Next base: position 161,140 of record NZ_BMLX01000006.1, on the reverse strand, counting down.
CTGGTCGCCTGCACCAAGGACATAATCCGGCCCTACCGGAGTACTGTCAGCGGCCTGAAAAGGCGCTTGCCTGGCAAAAATGTCCTGTCCGAACTGGGGCAGTGCCACGCCGGCAGAGCGGCACAGGTAATGCTGGAAATCCGTCAGGTCCTGGGTGCGACAAGTGACCCGGGTAATCGCTTTGGCCGGGGCTATCTGTAACGGTGCGACCTGCATGGCATTGCGCGCGTCGGCCGTAGCCACGGGCTGCGCCAGCGTGGGCCCGCCCGAGGGCACAAGAAAGCCTGGCTGTGGGGCAAGCAGGCCGGGTTGCTGTAGCGCAAGCGCCGGATAATCCGCCGCGAAGGCAGGCATCATCGAAGTCAGTGCTGCGGCGATAAAGGCAAAACGAAAGCGTCCAGACATACGGGCTCGGTATTGAAGAATATGCGTAGATACCGGCCAGGTACTGGATCAAGGTGACCGCGTGGCGGATATCAGGTTAAGCCACGAAGCATAGGTTTGATCTACAGGGTTCGAATATCGGGGGGGTCTGAAAACGCCTGGGGAGGGCGCGAGCGGTGTTAACCAGCTCACCCATGCAGCGCAGCGCCATACTGGCGCAGCCATTGGCGGTAGGTTTTCCAGTCGGGGATGACTTTTTCCACTTCGGCCCAGAAGCGGGGGGAGTGGTTCATTTCTTTCAGGTGCGCCAGTTCGTGCACGATGACGTAGTCGATCACGGCGGGCGGGGCTTGCATCAGGCGCCAGTGAATGCGCACGTCGCCCGCAGCGGTGCAGGAGCCCCAGCGGGTGCTGGCGCTGGTCAGCAGAATGCGGCGCGGGTTGACTTGCATCCGGGGGGCGAAGTGGGCGGCGCGCTGGCTGAAGTAGATGCGGGCGGTGGCGCGGCTGAAGCGGATAAACGCGTCGCGGATGGCTTCTGGCGTTTCGATCTTGCTGGCCAGTGCCAGTACGTTGTCGGTCACATTGCTGCGGGGCGCAGGCGCGGTGATCAGGCAGGGCTGGCCCAGCCACTGCACGGCAGAGCCGTTGAGTAATTGTCTGGGGGCGGTGGGCGGGGCGTTCTTCAGGCGGGCCAGGTGGCCGCGTATCCAGGTGATCTTGGCGCGGATGGCGCGTTCTGCGTCGGCAACGGTTGCCCGGGCGGGGATGATCAGGGTCAGCCCGCTGTGATCAATTTTCAGGCCAATAGAGCGGCGGCGGGCGCTGCGGGTCAGCTGGTACTCCAGCACCTCGCCGTCGGCAAATTCAAGCTTTAGCGTGCCCATGGTCCGGAAAGCACGGCCCCGCACCCTGGATGCGGGCCTGTTCAGTTTCGATCCAGTTTTCCACTTCGACAGTGACCTCTTCTGGCACGCGGCCGGTGGTTTGAATCACCGGGCCAATCGACATGGTGAGTTCGCCCGGGTACTTCAGGAATGAGTTGCGCGGCCAGAATTCGCCGGCGTTGACCGCGACAGGCACGACCGGGATATCCAGGCTGGATGCCAGGCGGGCACCGCCATGCTTGTACTTGCCGCGTTGGCCTGGGGCAATGCGTGTGCCTTCCGGGAAGATGGAAATCCACAGGCCATGGTCAACCCGGTCACGGCCTTGCTCCATCAACAGGCGCTGGGCCTCGCCACGGTTGGAGCGGTCAATGGCGATCGGCGCGGCGGCGCGCAGGCCCCAGCCAAATACCGGAATCATGAAGAGTTCGCGCTTGACCACAAACACGGCCGGCGGAAACACCAGTTGCAGACCCATGGTTTCCCAGGCGGACTGGTGCTTGCACATGATCATGGCCGGGCCCTTGGGGATGTTCTCGGTGCCGACGATGCGGTATCGCAGGCCACAAATCACCTTGAGCGACCAGACCAGAATATGGCACCAGCCGGAAATGATCTTCACCCGGGTGTACTTGGGCAACGGCAGGATCAGAAAGCAGATCACCGCGTAGATCGGCGTCACAATACAGAACACCAGCCAGTAAATGATGGAGCGCAACAACACCATGACAGGAAGACTTCCTTGCTTATCGTTATTTGGGGCAGTTCACAACGGCGTGATCAATGACCGGCAAGCAAATGGCGCGCCACAGCGGCCAGATCATTGAACACCAGCGTGCCTGGGGGCAGGTGACCTGCCGCTTCGGTTTTGGCACCGTTACCGGTCCGCACCAGAATGGCCCGGCCACCGGCCGCCACAATACAGTCCAGATCACGCTGGCTGTCGCCAACCATGATGCAGTCTGCAGGCTGAATGTTATAACGCCGGACGATGTCCAGAATCATGCCGGGCAGCGGTTTGCGGCACGTGCATTGATCCTCGGGGCCGTGCGGACAGAAAAACACCGCGTCGATATGACCGCCGGCTTCGTTCACGGCCTTGTACATGCGGGCGTGGATACGGTTGAGCGTTTCCACGTTGTAGTAACCGCGCGCTACGCCAGACTGATTGGTGGCGACCACCAGTGACCAGCCGGCACGGGTCAGTTCGCCAATGGCTTCCAGGCTGCCGGGAATGGGAATCCATTCTTCCGGCGATTTGATATAGCCTGGGTCATCCTCATTGATGACGCCGTCACGATCCAGAATCAGCAGTTTGAGTTGCATGTGAGGCATGATCGTTTCCGCGTCACCCGAGGGTTATTCAGCCAGCAGCGACAGTTCTGCCACGCGATTCATCAGTTCAGCCAGGCCCGCCAGCAGCGCCAGACGGTTGTTGCGCACGGCCAGATCATCGGCCATCACCATGACACCGTCAAAGAACGCATCCACCGGTGCCTTGAGTGCGGCCAGTTGCTTGAGCGCGCCGGTGAAATCCTGTGCGGCCAGCGCGGTGTTGACCGGGCCGGTGACGGCTTGCGCCGCGTTGTAGAGGGCGGTTTCGGCGGTTTCGGCAAACAGCGCCGGGTTCAGCGCCGGAATATCGCCTTCCACTTTTTTCAGGATGTTGCGGATGCGCTTGTTGGCGGCGGCCAGGGCGGTGGCCTCTGGCAGCGCCTTGAACTGGGCGACGGCATCAAGACGTTTTTGCACGTCATCCAGACGCGCGAGCTTGAGGGCCAGCACGGCTTCGATGTCGGCGGCCGGGTAGTCGGCGGCCAGGTAATTGCGCAGACGTTCCTGCATGAAGTCGAACACGCTGTCGGCCACATCATGGCTGACTACACCGGTCGGGAAGGTGGCAGCGGTGGCCACCAGCAGTGACTTCAGGTTCAGCGGCTGGTCCAGCAGCATGCGCAGTACGCCCAGCGCAGCACGGCGCAGGCCGAACGGGTCTTTGTCGCCGGTCGGGATCAGACCGATGCCATAAATGCCGACGATGGATTCGAGCTTGTCGGCCAGAGCCACCGACAGCGCAATCGGGCCTTCCGGCAGCGTGTCGCCGGCAAAGCGCGGGTGATAGTGGCCTTCAATGGCGCGGGCAACTTGTTCGTCTTCGCCATCAATGCGGGCATAGTGCATGCCCATGATGCCTTGCAGTTCCGGGAATTCACCGACCATATCAGAGACAAGGTCAGCCTTGGCGAGGAAAGCGGCACGTTCGGCCAGCTTGCGGTCCGCGCCGAGGGCGGCAGCGAACTCGCCCGCCAGGCGGGACAAACGCTCGACACGCTCATATTGCGTGCCGATCTTGTTGTGGTACACGACCTGACGCAGCTTGCCGACACGCCCTTCCAGCTTGATCTTCTGGTCTTGTTCGAAGAAGAAGCGGGCATCAGACAGACGCGCACGCAGCACGCGCTCGTTGCCGTGAATGATGTGCGACGGATCGGCGGTTTCCAGGTTGGAGACCACCAGGAATTTCGGCAGCAGCTTGCCGTTGGCATCAAGCAGCGGGAAGTATTTCTGGTGCTGCTGCATCGACAGGATCAGACATTCTTGCGGCACCTTGAGGAAGTCCGCGCTGAATTCGCCCATGTACACCACCGGCCATTCAACCAGCGCGGTGACTTCATCCAGCAGGCCATCCGACGGCGCGATGGTGGCGTCGATCGCATGTGCGGCATGAGTCAGGCGATCTTCAATCAGGTGGCGGCGGGCGGCAAAACTGGCGACCACTTTGCCTTCTTCAAACAGGGTGCGGGCGTAGTTATCGGCATTGGCCAGGCTGATTTCGCCGGCTTGCGACAGGAAACGGTGACCACGGGTCACGCGGCCGGCGTCCAGATGCAACGCTTTGGTCGGGATTACATCGGTGCCGTGCAGGGCGATCAGGCCGTGAATCGGGCGGATGAACTGACCGTCGCGGTCACCCCAGCGCATCATTTTGGGGGCAGGCAGCTTTTTCAGCGCCAGTTCTACCAGGCCAGACAACACATTGGCCAGCGGCTCGCCGGTTTTGGTGGTGCGAAAAACGAACACGTCCTGCTTGCCGTCGTGACCTTTTTCCAGCTGGTCTGGCGTCACGCCGCAAGAACGGGCGAAGCCGGCCAGTGCCGGTGTCGGCTGGCCATCCTTGAAGCCGGCGGCGACAGCCGGGCCTTTTTTCTCGATGGCTTGATCCGGTTGCACGGCCAGCACGCCGGGGATGGATACCGCAAGGCGACGCGGGCTGGCAAACGGGTGGAATTCAACGTCCTTGCCCACAAAACCCAGACGGGCGAGTTCATCAAACAGTGTCTGGGCAAACGAGGCGCCCAGACGGGGCAGCGCCTTGGGCGGCAATTCTTCAGTAAAAAGTTCGATCAGCAGGGTTTGCGACATCGTTGTTTACTCGTTCGTATTTTTGGCTTGGTCGTCTTCGTGCTTCATGATCTGGCAGACCTGCTTCACGAAGTCCGAACCGTAGGTATCGGGGGCGGGCGTTTCAAATTCCCACTGGTAGCCGGGCACGTCATAACGGGCGACGATTTCGTCGTCTTCCGAGCGCAGTTCTACCGCAATGCCGGCCATGCGCCCGCTGGGGCAGTCAATGGCCTGGCGCATGTATTTCTTGCGGTAGACGCCCTTGGAGGTACCGTCGACCTGATTGTTTTTGAAGTGTTGCAACATCCACACATAGGTGTAGTTGGTGTCTGCATCACGTTCGTGATGGCCGATCGATTTGATATCGGCCAGCACTTCAAAATCAGGCATGTCGCCATACGAGCGCCAGTCGCCTTCCCGTGGCACCGGCTGCGGGCCGTGGGTGCCATCGTCAAACTTGCCGCAGGCAGTCAGGGCAAGTGCGCAAAACAGGAGGGCGGCGTAGCGACGCATGGCGTCTTCCCGGATCAGGCTTGCGTTTTGCACATGGGGAAACCCAGTGCCTCACGCGAGTCGTAATACGCTTGCGCCACAAGGCGCGCCAGCGTGCGGATACGGCCAATATAGGCAGCGCGCTCTGTCACCGAGATCGCGCCACGGGCGTCGAGCAGGTTAAAGCAGTGCGCGGCCTTCAGGATCATCTCGTAGCCTGGCAGTGCCAGCCCGGCTTCCAGCAGCTTGCCGGCTTCGGCTTCAAAGCTGTTAAAGAGGCTCAGCAGCAACTCGACATTGGAGTATTCGAAGTTGTAGGTCGATTGCTCGACTTCGTTCTGGTGATAGATATCGCCATAGGTCACCACCTGACCGTCCGGGTAACGGGTCCAGATCAGGTCGTAGACGTTTTCCACGCCTTGCAGGTACATGGCCAGACGTTCGGTACCGTAGGTGATTTCACCCAGCACCGGTTTGCAATCCAGACCGCCCACTTGCTGGAAATAGGTGAACTGCGTGACTTCCATGCCGTTCAGCCACACTTCCCAGCCCATACCCCAGGCGCCCAGCGTCGGGTTTTCCCAGTCGTCTTCCACAAAACGGATGTCGTGCACGGTCGGGTCAATGCCCAGTTCGCGCAGCGAGCCCAGATACAGATCCTGGATGTTGTCCGGCGACGGCTTGAGGACCACCTGGAACTGATAATAGTGCTGCAGGCGGTTGGGGTTCTCGCCGTAACGGCCATCCTTGGGACGGCGCGACGGCTGCACATAGGCGGCGTTCCACGGTTCCGGGCCAATGGCGCGCAGGAACGTGGCGGTGTGCGAGGTGCCCGCACCCATTTCCATATCATAGGGTTGCAACAAGGCGCAGCCCTGGCGCGCCCAGTAGGTTTGCAGGGTAAGCAGGATTTCCTGGAAGGTCAGCATTCGTTGTTCTCGGCCGCAGCGGGCGTTGTATGACTCTAAACCCGCTGATTCTACTTGCATTTGGCGTGGTTCGGCTATGTTGGTGCGGCGGCCTCGTCTGCAAGGCGTGCCATGCACCAGGCGCGAAAGCGCTGCATGCCTTGCGTGGGAATCTTGTCACGGGCGCGGATCAGGTAAAAATGCCGCACCAGATTGAGCGCGGGCGTGGCAACCGCACACAGATCGCCCCGCGCCAGTTCGCCAGAGACCGTGCGCCGCGACAAACACGCCAGCCCAAGGCCGGCGCGCACGCCGCCCTTGATGGCTTCGCTGCTGCCCAGTTCCAGGGTCACGTCCAGACTGCCGGCCAGTGGCGCCAGGGCGCCAGACAAGACTTCCCGGGTGCCGGAGCCAGGCTCGCGCAGCAGCCAGCGTTCAGCGGCCAGTTGCTGCGGTGTGGCGGTCTGGTTGGCGAGGGGGTGTTCCGGCGCGGTCACGACCACCAGTTCATCACGCAGCCAGGGTTCGACCAGAATGCGGGCATCGTCGCAAATGCCCTCGATCAAACCCATATCCGCCTCAAATGCGGCGACGGCGGCGACAGCATCGGCAGTATTGCCAATCGCCAGTTCAATCCGGTTGGCCGGCGCTTGCTGCAAAAAGCGCGCAACCAGCTCTGGCATGACCCGGTTGCCGATGGTGGAACTGGCGTACAGGCGCAAGCGGGCCGGGGCGTCGGTATTGAAGCGGGTTTCGATTTCGCCCGCCTGGGCCAGCAAGGCTTCCGCCTGTGGCAGCAGCCAGCGGCCGTGCTCGTTGAGTTCCAGCCGGCGGCCGACCCGGTCAAACAATTGCACGCCCAGCCGGCGTTCCAGTTCGCCCAGCGCGCTGCTGGCGGCTGATTGCGACAGCCCGATCTGCTCGGCCGCTGCGGTAACGCCGCCAGCGCGCGCGGTAGCCAGGAAAATCTCCAGTTCGCGCAGGGTCAGTTTGATCATCGATTTTTCCGATTCGTTTCAACTAAACTATTCGTTATTAATATATAACCAAAAACAATATGATGGCCTCGTCGATCAAGGCGTACCGAGGCAAGTCATGGAAAACATTGAAAAAAAATCATCGCTTTATTGGGCAGAACTGAACAACGCCACGCAAGGCCTGGGCCGCTATCTGCCTGGCCTCGGTCTGACGCTGGCACTTGCCGCCGCCGCCATGTGGCTGGCCGATTTGCCGGCCCTGTCGGCCAGCGGTTTGTCGGCGCTGACGCTGGCCATTGTCGGCGGCATGGTGCTGGGCAATACCGCATACCCGGCCATGGCCGCGACCACAGGCGCCGGCGTGGGTTTTTCCAAACAGAAACTGCTGCGCCTCGGCATTATTCTTTATGGATTTCGCCTTACATTTCAGCAAATTGGCGCGGTCGGCATTTCGGCCATCCTGATCGACGCGCTGGTGCTGACCAGCACATTGTTCATTGCCTACCAGGTGGGTACGCGCTGGCTCAAGCTGGATAAACAAACCGCCTTGCTGGTGGGCTCGGGCAGTGCCATTTGTGGTGCCGCTGCGGTGCTGGCCACAGAGCCCGTGCTGCGCGCCAAACCATCGACCGTCACGATTGCGGTCTCTACCGTGGTGGTGTTCGGCACGGTGTCGATGTTTATCTACCCCATGCTCTACCCGCTGGCGCATCACCTGGGCTGGGCGGTCTCGGCCCAGGCGTTTGGTATCTATACCGGTTCGACCATTCACGAAGTAGCGCAAGTGGTTGCCGCAGCCAGCCAGGTCAGCAGCGCCACGGCTGATACCGCAGTTATTGCCAAGATGATCCGCGTCATGATGCTGGCCCCGTTCCTGATCACCGTATCGTGGTGGATGGCCCGTACCCCGCAGGCCGCGCAAGAAGGCCAGCGCGGTGGCATCACCATCCCCTGGTTTGCCGTGCTGTTCATCGTCATGGCGGGTGTGCATTCGCTGGGCTGGGTGCCGCAACCGGTGGTCAAGGGCTTGCTGCAGATCGATACCTTGCTGCTGGCCATGGCGATGGCGGCACTGGGGCTGGATACCCGCATCAGCGCCATCCGCGCTGCTGGCGTCAAACCCTTGTTACTGGCCACCGTGCTGTTTGGCTGGCTGATCGCAGGGGGCGCGGGGATCAACATGCTGGTGCGTACGTTGCTGAACGCTTGATTGCAACTACAGGTACGGCGAGTGCTATCAGGCAACGCCGTACCTGCTGACACAAAAATGACCTGTGACACAAGGTCTGGCTTGCCCTATGCTTGGGCGAAACACCGGCGTACCGCCCGCGTACCCGCGCCAATCAACGCCCTTGAGTTACCGGTTTCATGAAATTTCCCCTCTTTGCATGCCTTGTGGCGGCCAGCATGGCTGCCCACGCCCGGATTGACCTTTCCGCATTGCGCGAGGCCGCGCGCAGCCGCGATATTCCCGCACTGACGCGTATTGCGGATAGCGCCCAGGGCGACGCGCTGGAGATGTACCCGCGTTATTACCTGCTGACGACGCAAATCACGACCGTCGCGCCGGAAGACGTGGATGCCTTCCTGACCCGTTACGATGGTTCGCCGCTGGCTGAGCGTCTGCGGCAGGACTGGCTCAAGGAACTGGCCCGCCGTCAGGACTGGACACATTACCTCACTGATTACAGCAAGCTCGATTCGCCCTCGGTGGATTTGCAGTGCCTGAATGCGCAAGCGCGCTTTGTGGTGCAGGGCAGTGCCGATGTCTCGCGTTTGCGCGGTTTGTGGTTTACCGAAAAAGGCCAGCCGGAAAGCTGCGCGCCAGTGTTTGAAGCGCTGTTTGCCGCGGGCCAGCTGAACCAGGAAGACGCGTGGACGCGTATCCGCATGGCCTTGTCGGCCGGGCGGACTGACTTTGCCGCGCAACTGGCCCCACGTGTTGGTTTCCCGCCTGAACTGACGGTACGGGCGCTGGGCCAGGCGGGCAACGCCAACCAGTCTGCCAAAGTGCTGGCGCGCCTTGATTTCAGCCGTCGTGCCGGGCGCGAAACCGCGCTGTTCATCATCCAGAAAACCGCACGGACCGATCCGGACGCTGCGGCTGACATGATCGAATCGCTCAAGAGCAAGCTGGGTGAGGGTGATCGCCGCTATGCCTGGCAGCAAATTGCAGAAATCGCCGCCAAAAAGCAGCACCCGCTGGCCAGCACCTGGTTTGGCAAGGGTGGCCTGGAAGGGCTGGATGCCGATGGCCGGGCGTGGTCGGTGCGCGCGGCATTGCGGGCGGGTGACATGAATGCCGTGCTGGACCGCATCGCGGCCATGCCGGCTGAGCAAGCCAATGAAAATGCCTGGCGCTACTGGTATGCCCAGGCGCTCAAGCGTGCCAACCGGGCGGCAGAAGCCGCGCCGATCCTGCTGCAACTGTCGGCAGGCGATGATTTTTATTCCTTGCTTGCGCGAGAGGAATCCGGCCCGACACTGACTGCCGCGCCTGATAGCTATGTCCCGGTCGACCAGGACGTCCGCAATGTCGCCGCCAGACCGGGCGTGATCCGGGCGCTGGCGCTGTATGAACAGAACTGGCGTGTAGAAGGCGTGCGCGAGTGGAACTGGGCCATGCGCGGGCTTTCTGATCAGGAACTGGTGGCCGCGGCGGTACTGGCCGATCGCAACAAGATCTATGATCGTTCGATCTACTCCGCCGAACGCGCCCGCGCGCTGGCGCCGCTGGGCCTGCGTTATCCCACGCCGTATCGCAGCCAGGTTGAACGTGAGGCCCGCAATCAGGGGCTGGACCCGGCCTGGGTGTATGGCCTGATCCGGCAGGAAAGCCGTTTTGTCGCGGATATCCGCTCTGGCGCGGGTGCCACCGGGCTGATGCAGTTGATGCCCACCACCGCGCAATGGGTGGGCCGCAAGAACGGGCAGAAGAAGATTGATCTGTCATCCCTGACCGATCCCGACGTGAACGTCAGCTACGGCTCGTATTACCTCAAGTACATTCTGGATCGCCTTGGCGGCCAGACCATTCTGGCCACCGCGGGCTACAACGCCGGCCCCGGTCGGGCCAAAGCCTGGCAGGATGACAACCGCCAGCTGGACCCGCTTGTCTATATTGAAACCATCCCGTTTGAAGAAACGCGTGATTACGTGAAAAAGGTCATGACCAACGCGCAGCTGTACGGCGCCACGTTTGGCGAGACCACACCGTTCCACCAGCGCCTGACCCCGGTGCCGGGCAAAAACGCGGATGCGGAGAATATCGACGCGCCTTGATGGTGGGCGACCAAGCGGAGGCAAAGCATGACCTGGCAGGGGATACGGCCCCCCGTATTGTTGATTGGTGGCAGCGGCTTTATTGGTCGCGCGCTGGCTGCGCGCCTGTGCCGGGAAGGCTATGAGGTCACGGTGCCGGTGCGTGACCGCGAACGCGCCCGCTCGCGCCTGCTGACGCTGCCCGGGGTGACGGTTGTCCAGGCCGATCTGTTTGATGGCGCCACGCTTGATAGTCTGGTGCCGGAACAGGGCGTGGTGATCAATCTGGTCGGTATTTTGCAGGGCTCGCAAAAACAGTTTGAACATGCCCATGTCACGCTGACCCAGCGCATCCTCACGGCTTGTGAGCGGCACGATGTGCGGCGCTATCTGCATATGAGTGCGCTGGGGGCAGACCCGCATGGCCTCTCGATGTATCAACGCAGCAAAGGGCAGGCCGAAACGCTGGTGGCACAAAGCCCGCTGGCCTGGACGATTTTCCGGCCCTCCGTCGTGTTTGGCGAAGAAGACCGTTTCCTGAACCTGTTTGCCCAACTGCAGCAAATCGCCCCGATGGTGCCGCTGGCCTGCGCCAGAGCGCGCTTTCAGCCAGTGTGGGTGCAAGATGTAGTGGATGCCTTTGCCGCCGCGTTGCAACGGCGGGACTGGATCGGGCAGCGCTTTGATCTGGCGGGCCCCAAAGTCTATACGCTGGCTGAACTTGTGCATTACGCGGGGCGGATCAGCGCGCATTCCCGCGCGGTGGTGCCACTGCCGGGCTGGGCCGGGCGCTTGCAGGCGACGCTGATGTCCTTGCTGCCCAACCCGCCGATTTCCCGCGATAATCTTGATTCAATGCAGATCGACAATGTCTCTGACCAGCCCTTCCCGCCGGTGCGGCCGGGGTTTGTACCGACGGCGCTGGAGTCGGTCGCGCCGGGCTGGCTCTCGCCGCGGGCCCGCAAAGGACGCTACGCCGCCTGGCGCAGCGGGGCCCGGCATAAACGCTGATCTGCAAAGCAACAAGTTCCTTTTGCCGGGACGTTGATGCGCCTAAACTGGGTTCACCACTTTTCCTTTCATCGCTCGTTATGCACAGGAGTGTTGTTCCATGGCTCAAATCCTGATTGGCAATCTGCCACCGGATGTTTCGCTGGATGATCTGCGTACCATGCTGATTGAACTGGGCGTGCCCAAGCTGGGCGAGATCACCATGGCAGAAGGCGCAGAACGCACCGCCGCGCTGGTCACCATTGATTTGCCTGATGTCGATGTCGGCGCCATTTCGCGGCAACTTGAAGGCCATCTCTGGCGTGAGCGGCAACTGCGCTGCGCACACAGCACGCTGGGCTGGGGTAACTGATCAGATTACAAGGCCGGGCAAGCCGGCTGCACTGGAGAGCGCAATGCGCATTGCGGTTTTTGATACCAAGCGTTATGACCGTAGCGGCCTCGAGGAGGCTGCTGGCAAATTTGGTTATGAACTGACCTTTTTTGAAGATCGCCTCAACCGCAATACGGTCCCGCTGGTAGCGGGTCATGATGCGGTGTGCCCGTTTGTGAACGACCGGCTAGACCGCGAAGTGCTTGAGCAGATGGCCCGGCTTGATGTGCGGCACGTCGCCCTGCGCTGCGCTGGCTTTAACGGTGTGGACATTGTCGCGGCGGCTGAACTGGGTATTACCGTCACGCGCGTGCCGGCGTATTCACCGGAGGCGGTGGCCGAGCATGTGTTTGCCTTGCTGCTGACGCTGGTGCGCAAGACGCATCGCGCATATCAGCGTGTGCGTGAAGGCAATTTTTCTCTGGATGGCCTGGTGGGTTTTAACCTGCACGGCCGCACTTTCGGTGTGATCGGGGCGGGCAAAATTGGTGTGGCGGCCATGAAGATCGCCCGTGGTTTTGGCTGCCGCGTGCTGGCTTATGACCGCTACCCTTCAGCGGAGCGCGCAGCGCAGATCGGTTGCGAGTTTGTAGATATTGATACGCTGCTGGCGCAGGCGGACATTATCTCTTTGCATGCGCCGCTTACCGCAGAAACCCACCACCTGATTGATGCCACGGCGCTGGCCAAAATGAAGCACGGCTCGGTCATCATCAACACCAGCCGGGGCGGGCTGATTGATACCAAGGCGCTGATCAAGTCGCTTAAAACCGGGCGCCTGGCTGGCGTGGGGCTGGATGTCTACGAGTACGAAGAAGGCGTGTTCTTTGAGGACTTGTCCCATCAAGCGCTCAAGGATGACATGCTGGCGCGGCTCACCACCTTCCCCAATGTCATGATCACCTCGCACCAGGGGTTTCTGACGGATGAAGCGCTGGCTGCCATCGCCCAGACCGTGATGGAAAACATTGCTGATTATCAAAATGGACAGCCGCTGGTGAATGCAGTAAAACCCGGTGCATGAACTCACCCCACCGGTTTTCACGCTGGCTTCCGCTGATTCCCGGGCTGCTGGCCGGCGTGTTTACGCTGGCTTTCGCAGCCTGGTTGCTGCAATCACGCGATGAAGCTTCCAGCCAGCGTTCCACGCTGCTGGAGCAGGATCTGCTTTGGCAAAAGCAGGCCATTGAGCAGCAGATCACGTTTGATGTGCAATCCCTCAATGGCCTGGCGACCACCCTTAATGTCACCGACGTCAACACCGCCATATTCGAGGCGCGCGTCCAGTCGCTGATCCAGACCAGCCCGGAAATTGCCAGTTTCTCGGTGCAGGATGGCAAAGGCACGGTGCTATGGCACGCCGCCACCCAGAACAACTGGTCCGTGCCGTATGAAGGCAAGGGCGGGTGGAGCGATATCAATACCTCGCATGGTGAGCCCAAGGTGACCTATGCGGTGCTCACGCCAGACCGCAAGCGGTATGTCGTCGCCGTCTTTGCGCTTGATACCTTGTTGCAGCAGCAAGTGCCGTGGTGGATTGCCCAGCGCTATCAGATCTCGTTGCTGGATGCGCAAGACCGGCCGCTGGCGGCCAAATTCCAGCGTCAACTCGATACCACCGGGCTGTCGCACAGCATCCAGCTGACCGCGCCGCCGCTGGCGCTCAAGTTGAAAGGCGATCTTTACGCTGGCTCGGTCACCGCCACGGGCGACATTCTGCCGGCGCTGATGCTGGTGCTGGCCATGGCCATGCTGGCCTCGACAGCCGCGCTGAACCGCATGATCCGGGTGCGTGCCCAGGCGGAAGAACGGCTCAAGGCAGAAGTGGCGTTCCGGCACGCGGTCGATACCTCGCTGGTCTCCGGCATGATCGCGTTTGATCGGCGTGGCCGCATCATTTATACCAACCGCGCCTTTGGCGAAATGGTGGGCTACAGCGCTGAAGAGTTGCGCGAAGTCCGTCCGCCCATGCCGTACTGGCCACCAGAAGAAATCGAGCGCTGCCAGGCCACTTACGATGCCATTATTGCCGGTCACAACGAGCCGGCCGGCTTCATGGTGCGGCTGATGCGGCGCAATGGCGAGCGCTTTGACGTGCGTATCCACGCCTCGCGCCTCGTCGACGGCGATGGCAACCATATTGGCTGGATGGGCTCGTTGCATGACGTGACCGAAATCCGCCGCGAGCGCGAAGCGCTGCAAGCCTCGCATGAACGCTTTGTCGCGGTGCTTAACGGGCTGGATGCCTCCGTCGCCGTGACGGACGCGGAAACCGGCGAGTTGCTGATGTCCAATCTGCAGTTTGACCGTGCTTTCCAGTTGCCAGACCTGCGTGGGCGCTGTTGTATCGTGCCGCTGGTCGCGCGCCGGGCCGAGCCCCCTGTGGATGCCGAGTGGTACGACACTTACCGCGATCACTGGTATCAGGTGAAAAGCCGCCAGAGTACCTGGGTGGATGGTTCGGCCGTGTGGCTGGAGATTGCCACCGACATCACCGCGCTCAAATCAGCCACCGAGCGCGAACGCCAGCAAAACGAAGCCCTGCAACAGACGGGCCGGCTGATCAGCATGGGTGAGATGGCATCGAGCCTGGCGCATGAACTCAACCAGCCGCTGGGGGCCATTGCCAGTTATGTTTCCGGTTGCCGCAACCTGTTGGGCAGCCCGGAGCCCAACCTGCCGCAACTGGGGCAGGCGCTGGACAAAATGGGTGAACAAGCCAAGCGTGCCGGCCATATCATTCGCGGCATCCGCGAGTTCGTGCAACGGCGCGCCCCCCGGCGGCAGCGCTGTGAAATCAATGCGCTGCTTGATACCGTACTGGGCTTGCTGGGGCATGAGATCGTCCGGCGCGGCGTGGAGATCAGCGTTGCCCAGAACGAAAACATGCCGCCGATCTTTGCTGACGCGGTGATGCTGGAACAGGTCTTGTTCAACCTGATCAAGAACGCCCTCGAAGCCATGGACTCTACTCCGCAGGATAAACGCACCCTGGCCATTGGCTTGCTGCGGGATGAAGGCGTGTTGCGGGTGACCATTTCTGACCGCGGCAGCGGTATTTCGCCGGCCCAGCGCGAGCAATTGTTCAAGCCGTTCTATTCCACCAAGGACACCGGCATGGGGATTGGCCTGAATATCTGCCGCTCCATCATAGAGCATCACCACGGCCGCATGTGGGTAGAAGAAAATCCTGGCGGTGGCACGCGTTTCATCTTTACGGTACCGTTTCCCGGCGTTGAAGAAGTCATTGCCGCCCAGGAAATGTAGTCTGAAATCACGTACTACTTTTTTAGCCGGCCTAAACGCGATATAAAGGCGCTCTCTTCGCCACGCGTAATACAGACTCAAGGAGCTTGACCATGAAAGCCAACAACTTCGGCCGCATTGCTATCGTTGATGATGACGACGCACTGCGTGACGCGCTGGCCTGGCTTTTTTCCACGCGTGACCACGAAGTCCAGGCGTTCGCCTCGGCGGAGTCTTTCCTGGCAGACTACGCGCCGGAACGTTTTTCCTGCCTGATTCTGGATGTGCGCATGCCCGGCATGAGCGGGACCGAACTGTTCGAGCGCCTCAAGGAATACGCCTATACACCGCCGGTCATTTTCCTCACCGGTCACGGCGATGTACCCATGGCGGTGGCAGCACTCAAGGGCGGCGCGGCCGACTTTGTCGAAAAACCATTCAGCGACAACGAAATTGTCGATCTGGTCGAAAACTGCCTGCAGGCCGACACCCTGCGCCGTAACCAGTGGCAAGCCAGACACGCGGTCGAGATTCGTCTTTCTACCCTGACGCCGCGTGAACGCGAAGTCATGAAGCTGATCCTGACGGGGCGCCTGAACAAGCAGATTGCGGACGACCTCTCGATCAGCATGAAGACAGTGGAAGTACACCGCGCGCGCATTCTGGAAAAAATGCACGTCAAAACCGCCATGGAACTGGCTGCGCTCTTGCGAGATGCGCAGATCAATACCCAGGAAGCAGAGTAAACTGACGCTCTGGCCGGTGGATACCGGCCAGTTTGTCTGACTACGCCCCGCTTATTTGCCGCATGAACCAGCCGCTGACTGCCCCACTGAAAAAAGCCGGCAAGGCCAAAGTGCCTTTGCTGATGGTGGTTTCCCCCGCCAAAACACTCGACTACACCTCTGATCTGCCGACAGATCGCCACAGCAAGCCCAGACATCTGGAGCAAGCGGCGCCGCTGGTCGATCTCCTCAAGGCCATGACGCCCGGCCAGATCGGTGCGCTGATGGATATCTCGGACGAACTGGCGGTGCTCAACGCCGGTCGTTTCCAGTCCTGGCGCACGCCATTCACCCGCAAGAACGCCCGTCCCGCACTCTTTGCCTTCAAAGGCGATGTGTACGAAGGGCTGGATGCCGGCACGCTGGATGACACCGCGCACGATTATCTGGAGCGCCATCTGCGCATCCTGTCCGGCTTGTATGGCATCTTGCGACCGTTTGACCTGATCCAGCCTTACCGGCTGGAAATGGGCCGGCCGCTGGCCAACCCGCAGGGCAAGAATCTGTATGCCTGGTGGGGCAATACCCAGACGGACAGCATCAATGCCGACAAGCCCGCGGTGTTGGTCAATCTGGCCTCGGATGAGTATTTCAAATCCGTCAAACCCAAGCTGTTGCATTGCCCGGTGATCACGCCCGTGTTTGAAGACTACAAAAACGGCCAGTACAAGATCATCAGCTTCTTTGCCAAACGCGCTCGCGGCTTGATGGCCCGGTACGCCGCGCAAAATGGCGTTGAAAACCCGGAGCAACTCAAGGCGTTTGACCTTGAAGGCTATGCCTTCATCCCCGATGAGAGCGACGCCACGCGCTGGGTATTCCGCCGCCGACTGGCCGACTAACCCGCTTTTGCGCGGCCAGAAAAACAAAACCCGGCAGGGACACTGCCGGGTTTTTTGTTACCACCTTGCTGGCGCGCGTTTTACAGCCTGCGCAGATACCAGCTCGCGCGGGGCGGGTTATCGGTGCCAGTACCCGCCGGTTGAACGCCCAGCAATTCAAACTGCCAGCGGATACCGGTTTTGTCGCGCAAGACCAAGGGTTGCCCGGGGACGACCAGCCGCAAGGCGGCATCCTGATCCTGCAAGGTGACCCGATCGGCCTGAATGCGCAAAGTCCAGGTATTGGCCAGCCGGCTGCCGCTTTGACCATTCTGGATCAGCGACAGCCAGGGCGATGCCTCTCCCGGCCGGGCAAAATGCATCACCGTGGCCGACCCGCCCGGGTTGGCGAGCATTTGCAGTGTCACAGTCTGCTTGCCAAGCCGCGAGGGCAGGCTGGCTGGCCAGCCCGTAACGGTGACTGCTTGCGCCAGCTTGAACTGCAGTTGCCCGTGATGGTTCACCGCCGGAACACTCAGCGTGCCGGTTTGCGGTTGCATGGATTGCCCGCTGATCTGCAAGCCGGCGGCATCACCGGCCTGGACCGCACTGGCAGCCAGCACCAAACTGGCCGCCCAGGCAGACATGCGCATTACTTTTCCGGACATCAATTACCCCGCATATGGGCCAGCGCAGCGGCCGACAAGGGTTCTTCTGCCACTGCCGGCATCCGCGGGTTCGAAACCGGGTTAAATCGCACGGTCGGCGTGCTGCTGTTGCTGCTGCTGGCAGACTTCTGGCTGGCACCCGCGAAATGGCTTTCCGGATAGCGGGCAAAGGCCAGCACCAGATTGCTCCAGTCATCAAAGTCTTGCATGTTCGTGTCGTAGGCGGTATCTCCGGCCTGGTCGACGATATGCATGGACGACAGCGTACCTGGTGTCTGCGAGCCAGAGAGGTCCCAGTCGGCGAAGGCGCCGGTTGCAGGGGTACGGCCGACCACATTGCTCTCAACCAGAGCAGATTCAGACAAGGCAGCCCCAGAGCCGTTGGAGTAATCCAGGTTGAAGGTGGTGGTGGCCGGGCCGTTGTGCATGTTGTACCGCATGAACGAACTGTTTGCTACACCTGGCACGATGTCCGTGCTCGGGCCATGCTGCAATTCCCACTGATACAGGTAGTAGCGCTCGTTGATTTCCGAGATGCCATGACCGGCGGGAACGGCACCGCTTGCATCGGGCACACCATTGAGCTGGTACATGTAGTTCATGATGCTCAGATAGTTGGGCTTGTAGTTGGTGTCTTCGTAACCACCGTGCAGCAAGCCCAGCGTATGACCCATCTCATGCATGATGGTCGCGGCCTGGTAGTTCACCACGGCATTGACATCGGCCGTGGTGGTCGTGACCAGCCCCCAGTTACCCAGTGTGATCAGGAAATTGGGGCCCATGATTTCAGCCACACCAGACGAACCACCCGCTTGTGGCGGATTCGACTGGCTGTAGCCCATCAGCATGTAACGGAAAATGCTGGAACGGCGATAGTCGAAGGTGGACGCCTTGATCGTGTAGATATCCGTGCAGCCCGACGTATTGTTCACGCCCGGTGCATACTGGTTGTTGCCGACGCATGCGGTGAACGGATGCTGGTTGTTCAGCGCGCCGAGGTTGTAATTGGCAGTGCTGAACGAAGCAGAGAACAACGTGCCCGCATCAAAGTGAATGTGGATGTTATGCGGCAGGAATGCGGCTACCACGTTATCGAGCGCGCGCTTTTGCAAGATGATGCCCGGATCGTTGTGGGCGCTGTGATCCATGTAGTCCACCTGCACAAACATGTCACGCTGACCTCGTCGGGCGCCCATGCCGTACAGGTCGATCCCGTTGAAGGTGCCCCCGGCGACCTTGGCGCTGTCCGGAATACCGTCGTTGTCGCTATCCACCACGCCTGCCGGAACGTCATTGGGGCCGCCCGGGGTAGCAAAGTTGACCGTGGTCCAGTCTGCGGCACTGTGCGTCTGGGTGAAGTTGCTGTCCAGACGAACAATGGACTGGTTCATGCTGTTGGGCACATTGCCGTAGGCCGGCATGGATGTACTGGTGGTGTTACTCATGGCAGTGACTGCGGGGCCTGTCCAGCCGGCAACACTTGTCGGCGCAGTTGTATCCAGGCCCATACGGATGAAGTCCAGCGTCTGGCCGGCAGAAAGTAGCTCAATGAAACCGCTGCCGCCGGTCCAGGACGGAATATTGCCCTGCGCATCCGCGATATAGACCACGTTCGCGCTGTTGACGAGGCCTGCGGATGCCTTGCCGGCGACGACAATCCGGCTGCCGCTGTTGAGCGTCTGTTGTGGCAATACGAAGATTTCAACAGGCCCGGCTACGCCTGTGCCCGGGTTGACCGAACGCGCCCGCACAAGGTAATCCGACAGGCTGATGGCGTGGCCGCTGTTGTTATAGATTTCGAACCAGCTGGTGACGTTGTAGTACGGCTGGTTTGCAACTTCAGTGATGAATACACCGGCCGGCTTGCTGTTGCTGGTCGGGACGGCATCAGGCTGTGCGCTCGGAGATGCAACCTGGGCGCTCTGGCTACCACCACCGCCCCCACATGCGGCCAGGATCAGCGCCGCAACGACGCTGACCGCTAGCGCCTGCTTTTGACTTGCGAATTTCAAGATACATCCCCTGGTAAACAAAGCCGGTTTCAATGACCGGCGCTTCAAGATCAGGGGGTGAATCTTACTTTCTAATACAGAAATTCATAAAAGAAATTTAGAAAATACTGATTTTGTGTCGCTTTTGTATCGGACCAACTCATGCCATGTGAATATCAGTCCAAGGCGCTGTTTATCTGGACTTTTGCCTTGGCATATTTGCAATAAATTGTCGCCCTGCCGGAAATGACAGTTCTATTTCACTGAAAATCCAAGGCCGGTTTTGTCAACTTTCTGCTCTTGTATCAGAAAGAATATAAATTGATGACAGGAATTATTTCAATTTCTTACATGCTTTCTTTTTTCTGACTATTTGGGCTGGCCACGCAAGCAGGGTGTCCGTATTGCTGAAAGCCGGACAAACCATGGTGGCTCAAGAGACCGGTTTGGGGTAGGGGCTGATCGACTGGTGTCAGTGGCAGGCGGGTTCAGGGGCTACTCATCTTGAATCACCACCCGCCCCTGGGTGAGGTCGCGCAGGGCGTCGGTGGCGGTGGCTGCCGCGCTGGCGGGTAACTGGATGGTCAGCGTCACGCGCTCGGCATGGGTGGCCTCGGTGAGGCTGGCGTTGTTCAGGCTTAGCCAGTGCCGGATGCGGGCTTCATCGGCATAGTCGGCCTTGATGATCAGGGAGGCCTGGGCGATGCGTTCGACGAGGATTGCCTGTTGCATGGATTTGGCGATGGCGTCGGTATAAGCGCGTACCAGCCCGCCTGCGCCCAGTTTTACGCCGCCGTAGTAACGCACCACCATTGCCAGCACACCGTCTACGTGCTGGTGCCGCAAGACTTCCAGCATGGGGCGGCCGGCGGTACCGCCCGGTTCGCCGTCATCAGACATGCCGGATTGCCCGCCAGCCAGCAGCGCCCAGCAGACGTGGGTGGCGGCGGGGTGCGCTGCGCGGGTGGCCTCGATCAGCGTCATCGCGGCGGCGCGGTCTGATACCGGGTGCACGCTGCCCAGAAAGCGGCTCTTCTTGATCTCAAGTTCAACACTGACCGCGGCGGCGAGGGTATAGGTGGGCATGCTCAGGCTGGATGGGCAAAACGCCATTTTACGGGCTTTGCCCAGGACGGTGCCTGGCAATACCGCCCTAGACGAGGTTGATGGCGGGTTGCGCTGCCAGCCGGCTGAACAGTGCGCCGGCGTCGGCCTGGTTCAGGGGTATTAACAGATGCTGGTTGATCAGGGTGTACAACTGCTGGGGTGAACTGATCAGCGTTTCGTGCCGCATGCCGTCGCGTAGTTCAGCCATGCGCAGATTATTGAAGGTAATGCGGCCGTGCCCGGTCAGGCGCAGTGCCATCAGGTTGTGCAAAAAGGGCGAGGTGGCGAAGGTGGAGGAGTAGTGGTTGGACATGATCCAGTCCGCCATCCAGGTGTCTGCCAGATCAAACCAGTACAGCGTTTCCCAGTTGTCATGGCGACGCGTCTGCATCAGGTAGCCGTCGCCGTAACGGTGATAGCGCAGGGTATCCAGTTGCTCAACCGGTTCGTCTTCACGCAGTGGCGCGGTATCGGTCAGGCCGCGCGCGCCAAAGCTCACGTCGCACATCCAGCGCTGACCCTCGATCAATACGGACACCACCATGTGCGTGCGCGGGCGTTCTTCCACAATGGCGCCACCGGCCAGCATCTTGCCCAGATGCACGTGCACGTCATAACCCAGCTCTCGCAGTAACCGTGCGAACAGGCCGTTGAGTTCAAAACAATAGCCGCCACGACCGCGAGTGAGCACCTTGTCTGCGACTTCGTCCGGGTCCAGCGTGGGCAGGCGGCCGAGCAGGACATCGACATTGTTGAACGGAATGCGTTGCTGATTGGCCACGTGCAGCGTGCGCAGGCGCGCCAATGGGTCTTCCGGCAGGCTGGCCAGGCCAAGATATCGCAGATAGCGCTCGACAAAGGTCATGGGTGCTCCTGTTTGATGAAGTCATCATAAGCAACTAGACGACTGGCGCCAGCCGCGCGTAACAAAAAACCCGCGACAGGCGCGGGTTTTTGCGGGCGATACGGCCGGATTATTTATCCAGCAGGATACGCAGCATGCGGCGCAGCGGCTCGGCAGCGCCCCACAGCAACTGGTCGCCAATCACGAACGCGCTGATGTATTCCGGGCCCATGTTCAGCTTGCGCACACGGCCAACGCCGATATCAAGCTTGCCGGTGATCGAGGCCGGTGTCAGCTCCTGCTCGGTGATGCTGCGATCGTTCGGCACCCACTTCACCCACTGGTTGGTGGATTTGATCAGCGCTTCAATCTCGGACAGCGGCAGGTCTTTCTTGAGCTTGATGGTCAGCGCCAGGCTGTGGCAACGCATCGCGCCGATGCGCACGCACAGGCCATCCACCGGGATGGTCTTGTCAGTGCCCAGGATCTTGTTCACTTCAGCCTGACCCTTCCACTCTTCCTTGGACTGGCCGTTTTCCAGCTGCTTGTCGATCCACGGGATCAGGCCGCCAGCCAGCGGTGCCGGGAAGAATTCGGTCGGGACATCATGGCGGATGGCTTGCGCCACCTTGCGATCGATGTCCAGAATGGCGGAAGCCGGGTTGGCCAGTTCATCGGCCACAGCGGAATGAATCACGCCCATGCCCTTCACCAGTTCACGCATATTGTTGGCACCCGCGCCGGAAGCGGCTTGATAGGTCATGGAGCTGACCCACTCAACCAGACCTTCGCGGAACAGACCGCCCACGCCCATCAGCAAGATGGAGTTGGTACAGTTACCGCCGGCAAAATTCTTGATACCATCGGCCACGGCCTTGCGGATCAGGCCATCGTTGACCGGGTCCAGAATGATGACCGCGTCGTCTTCCATGCGCAGGGTGGAAGCGGCATCAATCCAGTAGCCGGTCCAGCCCGAAGCGCGCAGCTTGCGGAACACGTCGTTGGTGTAATCACCGCCCTGGCAGGAAATGATGACGTCCATGGCCGACAGTTCGTTCAGGTCATTGGCGTCTTTCAGCACACCGGCATCCTTGCCGAAATTCGGCGCAGGTTTGCCCGTTTGCGAGGTAGTGAAGAATGTCGGTTCAATCAGGTCGAAATCTTTTTCTTCCTGCATACGTTGCATGAGCACCGAGCCCACCATGCCGCGCCAGCCGACCAGACCTACCTTCGTCATCATCTTTTCCTTCCAGAAACAGTTTGCAAATCAATAGGGTGAATGATCGATATTAGAGAAATTCCCCATTGTTGACCAGCGTCATCTGGCAATTGCACCGCAATGCAGCATCCGGGCCAGACGAGTGGGCAATCAGACATTGCCGCAAGCGCACATCAGCGCGCCCGCTTCCCTTACCATGAGCCTTTTTGCAAGAAGGGTGCAAAGCACATGCGCGTACTGTTGCAGCGGGTGAGTCACGCCAACGTGGTGGTCGAGGGAGAAACAACAGGGCAGATTGGCGCGGGCCTGCTGTTGCTGGTGGGTATTGAGCCCGCAGATACGCCGGATGATCTGGCCTGGATGAGCAACAAAGTCTGCAACCTGCGTGTGTTTGAAGATGATGCAGGGGTGATGAACCGTTCGGTGCTGGAAACGGGCGGGCAGATTCTGGCGGTGTCCCAGTTCACCTTGTTTGGCTCGTACCGCAAGGGCAACCGGCCCTCCTGGATGCGGGCGGCCAAGGGCGAGGTGGCGACGGGGCTGTTTGATGAATTCGTCGCCAGACTGGCCGCGCAACTGGGCAAGCCGGTACCGACCGGGGTGTTCGGGGCGGATATGAAAGTGAGTCTGCTTAACGATGGCCCCATCACGCTGATGCTTGATTCGAAAAACCCGGAGTAACCCGGTTGCCAGACAAGATGTCCTGATTTGTCCGCTTCTGGTCGAGCCGGGCCCTTATGGCATCATCGTCAGCGTCGTACATTCAGGCTATACCTCAACCAAGGAGCCAAGCCGTGAAATCTGCCCTGATCGTGATTGATGTCCAGAAATCGTTCATGCACCAGCCGTTCTGGTCGGAAGAAGATTTGCCTGCGTTTCGTGAAAAACAACTGGCGCTGATTGCCGGTTACAAGGCGCGTGGTCTGCCGGTCGTGCAGATTTTTCACCATGCCGGAGGCGCGTTCGATCCGGCCAATGGTCTGTGCGTGAGCCTGGACTGGCTGCCGGATTATGCCGACGTCACCTTCAGCAAGCATGTCCACAATGCCCTGACCGATAGCGGCTTGCTGCCTTGGCTCAAAGATAACGCCATTGAGCACATCACCGTCAGCGGCATGCGCACCGAACAATGCTGCGAAACCACCGCGCGGGTGGCATCGGATCTCGGGTTCAAAGTGGACTTTGTGTCTGAAGCCACGCTGACCTGGGCGATGACCCACCCGGACGGCAGCACCTTGTCCGCCGCCGCGATCAAACACCGCACCGAACTCGTTCTGGTCGACCGCTTTGCGCGCGTCGTGACCGTAGAACAATGTCTGGCCGGGCAGGATGAACGCCGCAGTGCTTGATGTCTGGTTTGTCGCCACCGACGGCTTGCTGCTGCTGGACCTTGCCGGCCCGGCAGAAGCCTTTCGCATGGTCGGGGACGAACACTTTCGGCTGCATTTTGCCGGGCCGCGGCCACGGCTTCAGGCCCTCTCCGGCGCAGTTCTGGCTGATCTGGAGCCATTGCCAGACACGCTGACCGGCCCCGCGTTGGTGCTGGTGCCCGGGCATGATCCCGGTATGGATGGCGCAGGGGGCGATGCCATCGTCGCCTGGCTGCGCCGGGTATTGCCGCAGCCCGGCGTACAGCTGGCCACCGTTTGCGCCGGCGCCCTCTATGCCGGTCGTGCCGGCTTGCTGGATGGTCGCCGCTGTACCACGCATTACGCCCACACCCGGGATTTGCAGGCGCTGGCGCCTGGTGCAAAAGTCGAGGCCGACCGTGTGTTTGTGCAGGATGGCCAGGTGTGGACATCCGCTGGCGTCACCGCAGGGATAGACCTTGCCTTGCAGCTGATTGCCACGCAGGTCTCGCCGCAATGTGCGGCCGACGTCGCGCGCCGGCTGGTGGTGTACTTCCGGCGGGGCGGCGATGACCCGCAGCTTTCGGCCTGGTTCATGCATCGCAATCATTTGCATCCGCTGGTGCACCGGGTGCAGGAAAAACTGGCCCATGATGTGGCGGCCGACTGGTCACTGGAGACGATGGCCGAACTGGTCCATGTCACGCCACGGCACCTCACGCGGCTGTTCCGCG
Organism: Silvimonas iriomotensis; assembly: GCF_014645535.1. Lineage (NCBI taxonomy): Bacteria > Pseudomonadati > Pseudomonadota > Betaproteobacteria > Neisseriales > Chitinibacteraceae > Silvimonas > Silvimonas iriomotensis. Next base: position 136,678 of record NZ_BMLX01000006.1, on the reverse strand, counting down.
AACACGCCAACGTCGCGCCGACAACCTATCTGCGGTTGCTGCGGGTGGCCCAGGCGCAATCGTTGCTGGCCGATTCACGGTTGCCGATGGAGCGCGTGGCCGAACTTTCCGGCTTTGGCTCAGCGCGGGACCTGCGCAGGGTACTGGCCCGCGCCCGCCAGTAAATCTGCCCTGATGTGGCAGCGGGCTTGACGCCCCCGCAGTGGCAGGCGTACAAATAAGTCTTCGCGCCGATTTGATCCGCCAGCTTGCGGGCGCGTTATAAATACTGCTAAAGCGTGCCGCGACCTGCGTCTGGCACGCAGGTTTTTTGTTTTTCAGGTTTTTGCAGTTTTGCATCACCGCCACGCACCCGCGTGGCCGCGCCGAGTTAAGCGACAACTTGCGGGGCGCGCCGGACTTCTCCGGACAAATACCGCTAAAGCGTCGGCCGCACGGAGCGGTCTGCCGGTTGGTTCTGGCAGCGCTTCGAACTGGTTCTCAGCATACCCGGTGGCCGTCGTTGGTTTTTTCAATCAACTGGAGGTCACCATGTACGACTGTATTGTTCCCGAGTTTGCCTTGTTCCAACAACGCCGCATCAAACCGCAGGCCGTTTTCGACTTGCGACTCGAATACCGACGCTGGCTGCATCTGAAGTGCGCCGCCGGCGCCGGCCCCGCACCTCTTTCCAAAGCCGCTGCCGTGGCCGTGGCGCTGGGTTACCGCGCTGAACCGCTGGATGATGGTTCACTGGCGGTGCTGGATATCGAACTCGAGGCCGCGCTGTTGTTGTGTCAGCGCCTGCCGGAGCTGATTGGCCGTTACGAAGTTCCCGCGCGCCTGAATCGTTCATAAGACGAATCGCGGCGCGTCACCGCACATAAAAAAATCTTGAAAACACGAAGGTTTGCATGACTTTGCCGCGTATCTGGCGCGAGATCCGCGCTACATGGCATCTGGCATGGCCCATTATGGTGGGCCAGCTTGCTCAGGTGGGGACTGCATTTGTTGATGCCGTGATGGCGGGCCATGTCTCGGCCGGTGATCTGGCTGCAGTCTCGGTCGGGGCCTCGATCTGGATCACGCTGATTGTGACCATGATCGGCCTGTTGCTGGCCTGCAGCCCGCTGGTGGCGCACGCCGTCGGCGCAAATGATCGCAAACATATTCCGGGCCTGGTGCAACAAGCGTTCTATCAGGCGGCGTTCTTTACCCTGGTGGGCTGGGTGGTGGTGTGGCTGGCCATGCCCATCTTCAACCATCTGGGCCTGACACCCGACGTAGCGGACAAATCCCGGCGTTTCCTGGCCGGGGTGTCATTTGGCTTGCCTGCCTTTGCGTTTTTCCGCGTCTGTTATAGCTATTCGGCCAGCCTGAACAGCACCAAGCCCTTGATGGTGATTGCCTTGCTGGGCCTGGCGCTGAACGTGCCAGTGAATTACGTGCTGATTTACGGACATCTGGGTTTCCCGGCGTTGGGGGGCGTGGGTTGCGGTTATGCCACGGCGTTCTGCCTGTGGGCCAGCGCGCTAATGATGCTGGCATGGCTGCGGATTTCGCCGGTGTACCGCGACACCTATCCCTTGCGGCACTGGGCGCGTATCGACTGGCATCGGCAGTTCGAGCTATTGAAGTTGGGCGTGCCGATGGGGCTGATGTTTTTTGTGGAAGTCAGCGCCTTTGCCGGCATCGCTTTGCTGATTGCCCGGCTCGGCACGGTCTCTGTTGCCGCGCACCAGATTGCGCTGAACTTTGCCTCGGTCTTGTTCCAGATTCCGGCAGCCATCGGGACGGCGCTGACCGTGCGTGTCGGTCAGGCCCTGGGCGCGGGCAAGCCGCAAGATGCCCGCTTTATCGGCTGGGCCGGGTTCAAGATGGGGCTGGCCGCCGCAGTGGCCTCGGCTGTGTTTACCGGGTTTGGTCATCACTGGGTGGCCTCCTGGTACAGCGAAGACACGCAAGTGCTGGCGCTGTCCGCGATCTTGCTGATCTACGCCGCCGTGTTCCAGCTGTTTGATGCTACGCAGGTGATTGCTGCCGGTATCTTGCGCGGTTACAAGGTCACCCGCACGCCCATGATCATTCACCTGACGGCGTTCTGGATTGTGGGCTTGCCGCTGGGTTATGCCTTGACCTTTGGCGCCGGCAGCCTGATTGATGCCCGTGGCGTAACGGGCTATTGGGAAGCGCTGGTCGTCGCGCTGGGTTTTACTGCCTGCCTGCTGACCTGGCAGTTTGTGCGCGTCAGCCGGCGGGCGCTGCAAGCGCACCCGCCGCTTTGACCGTTCTTCATGCCTCGTCACCCCAGCGCTGCATCAACTGGTGGGGCACGGTCAGTTGGTCCAGAATGCGGGCCACCACGAAGTCGACCAGGTCATCGATCGATTTGGGATGGTGGTAAAAACCGGGGTTGGGCGGCAGGATCACCACGCCCAGCCGCGCCAGCTTGAGCATGTTTTCCAGGTGCAGGGCAGAAAAGGGCGCCTCACGCGGGACCAGCACCAGCTTCTTGCCTTCCTTGATCATGACGTCGGCCGCGCGCTCCAGCAGGTTGTCTGATACCCCCGCCGCAATCGCCGCCAGTGCGCCCATGGTGCAAGGGCACACCACCATACCGTCGCCCGGGTTGGAACCCGACGCCATCGGCGCAAACCATTCTTGCTGGCCGAACACCTTGAGCGGCGCATCTGCCGGCAGTTTGAAATGCGCGCGCAGCCAGTCGGCAAACTCGGCGGCGCGGCCAGGCCAGGTGTAGCCCAGTTCCTGGCGCGCCACGATTTGCGCTGCCTGCGTGTAAAGCACATGCACCTGGCAACCGGCCGCCAGCAAGCATTCGATCAAACGCATGCCATAAGGCAGGCCTGAGGCGCCGGTCAGGCCGACGGTGATGGTTTTCATGATGTTGCGGGTTCCTTCAACAAACGGGCGCAAATCAGGCCGTTAACAAGGCCAAAGACCAGTGCTGCGCCAAAAAAGACAGGGGCAAGGCGGATTAATCCGTTATCGGGGATCAGCCACAAACGCGCCAGCCCTAGTTGCCCGGCAATATGCGCAAAGGCGGCAATCAGCGACAGGCTGACCGGCCCGAACAGGCGTCGTGGCAGGTATTGCGCAGCGGCCAGTGCCAGCAGGCTGACCATGCCACCGCACAGGCTCAGCGCAAAACCGGGCGAGAGAAAACCGCCCAGTACCAGCGCGCCGCCAAAAATCCGCAGCAACGACACCCAGGCGGCGTCACGCCAGCCGTGGCGCCATAACACAATCAGCGTAATGATATTGGCAATGCCGGGTTTGACGCCCGGTAGCGGCGACGGGAAACCGGCCTCGACCACGCCGAGCATGATGGCCAGTGCGGCATAACGGGCAATGCGCAGATCATCTGCCCCTGCAGTCACCGTGCGTTCAGTAGCTGAGGCTGTCATAAGCGCGGGCTTTGCTGCCGGTGAGTTCAATGCTGGTACGGTTGGGCAGGCAAATGGCGGTCTGGCCGGTTTCGGTCAGCCAGCCTGCCTTGACGCAATACTGGCGCGGGCTGGGGTCGGCGGCGATGCGGGCACGGCCACGGGCGACTTCAACGGTGGTTGCGCCCAGCGGGCCGGGCACCTGCAAGGTCCGGTCCGAGGCCAGATCAAGTTCTGCAAAGAGCTTGCCGGACTGATACACGCGCACGTGCGTGGCGGCGTCGGTATTCCAGGCAAACCAGGCAAACAGCACCACCAGCGCTGCGCCCAGCGCGACGGTGAACCAGTCGCCGGGCCGCAGCAATTGCCACTCAGTTTTTGACATGCGGTTCACGGTGGCGCACCAGGACCTGGCGCTGGTTGGCAAAATGCCGGGCCAGTTGCTCGGTCAGGAAGACCGAACGATGCTGGCCACCCGTGCAGCCAATGGCCACGGTGACGTAATTGCGGTGATCGCGATCGAACTCCGGAATCCAGTGTTCCAGGAAACCGATCAGATGCGTCAGGTAGCGGCCCACGCTCTCCTGGCGTTTCAGAAAGTCGATCACGGGCTCGTCTTTACCAGTCAGCGGGCGCAACACCGGGTCGTAATGCGGGTTGGGCAGGCAGCGGGCGTCGAACACGAAGTCGGCATCCAGCGGGATACCATGCTTGAAGCCGAACGATTCAAAAATCAGCGTCAGGCGGGATTTATCCAGCCCGACGAAATCGCGCACCGAGGCCCGCAACTGATTGGCCGTGAGCGAGCTGGTATCAACCCGGTACGCGTTCAGGAGGAAGTACTCCAGGATCTCGCGTTCCTGCGCAATGGCTTCGGTGATGGTGAGGTGTTCACCCGCCAGCGGATGACTGCGGCGTGTTTCAGAGAAACGCTTGATCAGGACTTCGTCAGAGGCCTCGAGGAACAGCAAGCGCACATCAATCTTGAGTTCCAGCATCGCCGCCAGGTAGTCCGGGAATGCCGCCAGATTATGGGCACTGCGCGCATCAACGGCGATGGCGACCTTGGGGTAGCCATCTTCATCCAGCAAGGCCACGGTTTGCGGCAGGATGGGCGAGGGCAGGTTATCGACGCAGAAATAGCCCAGGTCTTCCAGTACACGCAGCGCGACACTTTTGCCTGCGCCGGACAGTCCGGAAAGCAGGATGACTTGCTGACCCTTGTGCGCCATTACTCGCCCAGCTCCATAAAGCGTTGATGGCGCTCGATGAACTCGCGGGTGGAGTCAATGCCACGCAATTGCAGAATGTAGTTACGCACGGCGGCCTCAACCAGCACCGCCAGGTTGCGACCGGCCGCCACAGGGATGACCAGCTTGCGGATCTGCACGCCGAGGATTTCCTGCGTTGCCGCCTGCATTTGCAGACGGTCGATCGGGGCGAGGGTTTCGCCCCCGGCCTTGGCCAGGTGCACGATCAGCTTGAGGGTCTTTTTGGGGCGGACGGCGGTTTCACCGAAAATGGTCCGGATATTCAGTACCCCAATCCCGCGCACTTCCAGAAAGTCGCGCAGCATGGGCGGACAGCGTCCTTCCAGGGTTTCCGGGTTGGTGCGGTAGACCTCGACCACGTCATCAGCGACAAGGCCATGGCCGCGCGAGATCAGCTCCAGCGCCAGTTCGCTTTTACCCATGGACGATTCGCCCGTCAGCAAGACGCCCACTTCAAGTACGTCCAGGAACACGCCGTGCAGATGCGTAGACACGGCCAGCGCCTTGGCCAGGTAGTAGCGCAGCACGTCCATCAGGTACGGCGATTGTTCGGTCGAAGTCAGCAGCGGCACGTGGTGACGCTCTGCCCCTTCGCGCAGGGTATCGGGCACCTGCTGGCTGTTGGCGACAATCATCAGCGCCATTTCATTGGCAAACAGGCGCTCGACCGAGTCTTTTTGCGCCTCTGGCGAGAGCCCGGCAAAGTAATTGACTTCGGCAATCCCCAACACTTGCACGCGGTTGGGGTGAATGAAATTCAAATGCCCGACCAGGGCCAGCCGCGGCTTTTGTTCGGCGGCATCGTTGGTCAGCAGATTGTTGGCGCCAGACTGGCCGGCGACCCAGGTCAGTCTGAGCTTTTCCGCGTTATCGATGAATAACTGTCTAACGGTAATCTGCGGCATACGGTTCCCAGGTGGAAATCAGCTTGAAAGCCGTGTCGACATCGCTGGCGCTGGCAAGCTGATCGCGCACGGTCTTGTCAGAGAAAAGCTGGGCCAGCTCGGACAGGATCTGCAGGTGCAGGTCAGTGGCGGCGGCCGGCACCAGCAACACAAAGATCAGTGTCACGGGTTTGCCGTCGGGCGCGTCAAAGGGCACCGGGTTTTTCAGGCGGATAAAGGCGCCGCTGGCTTCCTTGAGGCCCTTGATGCGGCCGTGCGGAATGGCCACGCCTTGCCCCAGACCGGTGGAGCCCAGTTTCTCGCGCGCAAACAGGCTGTCAAAAATGACGCTGCGCGCAATGGCGTGGCTGTTCTCGAACAGCATGCCTACCTGTTCGAATATCCGTTTTTTGCTGCCCACGTCCATATCTAGAAAGACGTTGCTGGCAGGCAGGATTCTGGAAATCAGACTCATCGTTTAGCCGGCTCGCTGACCTGGTGGGCAGCCACGCAATTGTCGCGCCGCACCATTGATAGGGTACCGCGAACGCCAAAACTGCGATCGTCGGTCCGGTTTGCATTTTCAATTCATCCTATTGTACCGCCCCAACGGCATAAACAAAAACGGGAACCCGTTTTCAGGGTTCCCGTTTGTTGCATCAAGATGCTTGGTTTATATCGAAAAAATCACTCTTCTTCGACCGTTTGCTGATGTTTGATGGCGTCCCCACGGTGATCCATCAAGCACTCTTTGTGTTTGACGATCTGCCGGTCCAGTTTATCGACAAGGAGGTCAATAGCGGCGTACATGTCCTTGTCGACTGCCTCAACATGAATGTCCTTGCCGCGCACACGCACGGTGACATCCGCTTTCTGTTGTAACTTCTCTACAGAAAGTATGGCGCTGACGTCTACTACCTGATCAAAGTGCCGCACTATCCGGTCAAGCTTGCTGGTCAGGTACGACCGCAGGGCCGGGGTCACTTCGACGTGATGTCCGCTGATGTTGAGGTTCATGGCATTCTCCTTCTGGTTGAGCCATTAAAACCAGGGGCGGCTGATGCAACCCAGCTGGCTGGATTGTTTCCAGCCGCTCCAGGCCAAGCGATTACAGGTTTTTGCGCAAGTTAACGGGTGGAACGTTCATACCCTCCCTGTATTTGGCAACGGTTCGTCGCGCAACCACGATCCCTTGCCCGGATAATGCGTCGGCAATAGCGCTGTCTGACAGCGGCCGGGTTTTGTCTTCGTTCTGGATCATCTGGCGAATCAGTGCCTTGATCGCCGTCGCCGAGCATTCGCCACCGGCTTCGGTATCGACATGACTGCCAAAGAAATATTTGAATTCCAGCAAGCCGCGCGGGCTGGCCATGTACTTCTGGGTGGTGACGCGGGAGACAGTGGACTCGTGCAGGTCGAGTTCCAGGGCGATATCGCGCAGGACCAGCGGCCGCATGGCCACTTCGCCATGCTCGAAGAACGCGCGCTGGCGCTCCACGATGGCTTGGGCGACACGCAAGATGGTCTCGAAGCGTTGTTGAACGCTCTTGACCAGCCATTTGGCTTCCTGCAGTTCGCGCGCCAGCACTCCGCCCTCGCTGCGTTGCAGGATATCTGCGTACACCTGATTGATACGCAACCGCGGCATCGCGGCTGGATTGAGTCTCACCTGCCATTGCCCCTTGATCTTTTGCACCAGTACGTCAGGTACAACGTAGCGTGGTGTCAATGCCGCCCATTGTGCTGCAGGGCGTGGATTCAGACTGGTGATCACGGTTTGCGCGGCTTTGAGGGCCGCGTCGTCACATTTCAGTAACCTTTTCAACTTAGTGTAATCACGCCCCGCCAATAAATCGAGATGCTGTCCGACGATTTGTCGGGCCAACTCGCAAGCAGGGGTGGATTCAAGCTGTCGTAACTGCAAAAACAACGCTTCCGCCGTATTGCGGGCACCCACGCCGACCGGGTCAAACTGCTTGAGCCGGGCCAGCGCGACCGCCAGATCATCAATCTCAAGTTCTAATTGAGAGACGATCTCCGGCGGGATTTGTTCCAGTAATTCTTCCAGCGAGAACGGTAAAAATCCCTCTTCGTCCACGGCGTCGATCATGAACGCCAGAGCAGCGTGATCGCGGTCCGGCAGGCGCAACACGCCGGCCTGATCAAGCAGGTATTCGCGCAGGGTCAGTTCACGGGCCACCTGGGTGGCCGGATCAAAATCGTCCTCATCGTCGCCGCCGCTGCGCGTACCGCCGCCCCATTCCATATCGTCGCCACCACCGTCGTAGCTGTCGTCGCTGGTGGTGGTGCTGTCGGTGGAATCGGTGCTGCTGGTGCTCTCGGCTGAATCGGAAGAACTGCTGCCGCCACTGTCTTGTTCAAGCAACGGATTTTCCAGCAGGTAACGTTCAATCTCGGTCTGGAAATCCAGCGTGGACAGCTGCAACAGCTTGATCGACTGTTGCAGTTGCGGGGTAAGGTTCAGTTGCTGCGACAGCCGCAGTTGCAGGGATTGCTTCATGCGGCAGGTCTGGGGGCCAGGGGCGGTGCGGCGGACATACGCGTTACATCCGGAAGTGTTCGCCCAGGTACACCTTGCGTACCTGTTCGTTGGCGATGATTTCGGCCGGGTGGCCCGAGGCCATGACCGCACCTTCTGAAATGATGTAGGCGCGATCACAAATGCCCAGCGTTTCACGCACGTTGTGATCGGTAATCAACACGCCAATACCGCGGTCACGCAGGTAGGCAATGATGCGCTGGATATCCATCACCGCGATCGGATCGACGCCGGCGAACGGTTCATCCAGCAAAATGAAGCGCGGATCAGCCGCCAGCGCCCGGGCGATTTCGGCACGGCGGCGCTCGCCACCAGACAGGCTCATGGCACCGCTATCGCGCAGGTGGGCAATGTGCAGCTCATGCAACAGCTCTTCCAGACGCTCGGCCCGGCGCGCGGCGTTTTTCTCTCTGAGTTCCAGCACGGCCAGGATGTTTTGCGCCACGGTCATCTTGCGAAAGATGGAGGCTTCCTGCGGCAGATAGCCCAGACCCAGTTGCGCGCGTTCATGCATGGGCAGACGGCTGATGTCCTGACCGTTGAGGCTGATCTGGCCGCCATCGGCCGCGACCATGCCCACGATCATGTAAAAGCTGGTGGTTTTGCCGGCGCCATTAGGGCCCAGCAAACCAACAACTTCGCCGGCATCAACGCGGATCGACACATCACGCACGACCGTGCGCTTGCGATAACGCTTCATCAGGCCAGTGGCGTTCAGGGAGGCGGTCAGCGGCTGGGTCACGGGGCCGTTGGGAGTCGGAGTGGCGCTCATTGTTTCTCGCTTGTGGTATCGCTGGCCGCAGCGGCTGCCGGCTTCGTGGCCGGGGCGCTGGCGTCCTTCTTCTTGGGCACAATGGTCACGTTGACCCGGCCTGCACCGGTTTTGTTGCTGGTGGCCGAGTACTGGTCCGTGTTGAGGTTGTAGGTGATGACATCACCGAACACCTCGTTCTGGCCCTTGCGTACCCAGGCCTTGTTGGTCAGCACCAGAAAGCCGGTTTTCTGGTTGTAGTCATAGTGCAGGGACTCGGCGTCAACCCATTCGCCATCGTCGGCTTGCTGGCGGAATTTCACCGGGCGGCCGTCGCCTTGCGAATACTGCATGCCGTCGGCATCCTGGTGCACGGTCAGTTTGTCAGAGCGCAGCGTCATGGAGCCTTGCGTCACGATCACGTTGCCCGTGTACACGCCGGTATTGGTTTTCTGGTCGTACGTGGCCGAATCGGCCTCGACCTTGAGCGGTTTCTCGCGGTCGGCGGTCGAGGCAAATGCGACAGCCATGGCCAGCGCCAGGCTGGCGAAAAGGGCGCTATTTGCTGCTGCGTGGCGCAGGGACATAAAGGGTGCTCACTCTGGATTTGAGAAGAAGGGTCTGATCAGTGATGTCTGCCTGAAAGCCGACCCCGTTGGCGTGATAGTTGCTGCCCATGTCCGCTACGACAGGCGCCTCGGACCAGGCCAGGCCCGGTTTGGGTTGATACCAGACCTGCGAGCCCTTGACGACCATCTCGGCATGTTTTTCATCCGGCTGGCGGGTCACGGTTACAGGATCGGGCGCCCAGAACTTGTCGCCGCGGTTGATGGACTGTACGCGGGTGGTGACCAGATCAACGCGGGGCTGTCCGGGAATGGTCGAGACCAGGTGCGGGTTTTCGAACCAGGCCGAGTCATTTTCTTCGTAATGGCTGGCTTTATCGGCATCCAGGCGCTGATAGGGCTGCCCTTTGTCGTTAAAGCGCACGGTATGCGAGTGCTCGGCGATCAGGTTGGGCTCGTTGGCAAGGCGCTTGTCATTCAGCGCAGGCAGTGTGGCGGCCGTGTTCAGGCCCCAGACCAGCAAGGCCAGGAAAAGGATGAGTACAACTGGCAGAAGTCGCGAAGACAAACGGTTCACAAAACGTCCTTACCGAAGATACCAGGCCATGATGCCATCGAACGTGCCCTGGGCCTGCATGATGGTTTCACAGGCTTCGCGCACTGCACCGTGCCCGGCGCGTGCATCGGTCACATAGTGGGCGTTGCTGCGCACAATGTGTGGCGCATCCGGCACCGAAATGGCAAATGCCACGCGGCGCATGACCGGCAGATCGATCACGTCATCGCCCATGTAGCCGCATTGTTCCTGGGTCAGGCCGGTTTTTTCGAGCAGTTCGGCAAAGGTGGCCAGTTTGTCGCTGGCACCCTGATACAAGAGTTCGATATCCAGATTGCGGGCGCGGTGTTCCACCAGTTTTGATTTGCGGCCGGTAATGATGGCCACCTTGACGCCGCTGTCCTGCAGCATGCGGATGCCGTGTCCGTCCAGCGAGTTGAAGGCTTTCAGTTCCTCGCCGGCATCGGTGTAGTACAGGCTGCCGTCGGTCATGACGCCATCTACGTCAAAAATCATCAGGCGCACGGCGGTTGCGGCTTGCGAATTCATTGTTTGTCCTGTTTCTTGCCGGTCAGACCACGCGGGCGCGCAGCAGATCGTGCATGTTCAAGGCACCACTGAGTTGGCCACCCGTGGTGACCAGCAGGGCGCCGATTCGGCGTTCTTCCATGATGCGGACGGCTTCGGCAGCCAGTTTGCCCGCTTCTATGGTGATGGGGTTGCGTGTCATGACTTCAAGTACACGGGTCTGGTGCACGTCAACGCCCCGGTCCAGGGCGCGGCGCAGGTCGCCATCGGTAAAAATACCAGCCAGCCGGTTCTGATCGTCCATCACAGCCGTCATCCCCAGCCCTTTACGGCTGATCTCCATCAGCGCGTCGCGCAGCGGGGTGTCCAGCTGCACCATCGGCAACTCGTCACCCTGGCGCATCACATCGCTGACGCGCACCAGCAAGCGCCGGCCCAGGCTGCCGCCGGGGTGTGAATGGGCAAAGTCTTCTGCACTGAAATCACGTTCTTCCAGCATGGCTACCGCCAGGGCATCGCCCAGCGCCAAGGCCACGGTGGTGCTGGCGGTGGGGGCCAGGTTGAGCGGGCAGGCTTCCTGTTCGACCGAGGAATCCAGCCAGATCTGCGCTTCACGGGCGAGCGTGGATTTGGCGTTGCCGGTCATGGCGATCAGCGGTACGCCCAGGCGCTTGATACTGGGCAGAATGGTCAGCAGTTCGTCGGACTCCCCTGAATAGGAGAGCGCAAGGACCACATCATTGGCAGTGATCATGCCCAGATCACCGTGCGCGGCCTCGGCCGGATGCAGGAACAGTGCGGGTGAACCGGTGCTGGACATGGTCGCGGCAATCTTGCGGGCAATGTGCCCGGATTTGCCCATGCCGGTCACGACAATGCGGCCCTGGCAGGCCAGCATCAGCGCGCAGGCCTGGCCAAAAGCAGCATCAAGTTTGCTGGCGATGTTCCCGATCGCGGTGGCCTCGATCGACAGTACATGCCGGGCGCGATCCAGAAAACGGGTGAGATCTGTAGATGTCATGGTGATCAAGTATAAAAGACCGGGCACGAAAACTGCTAGCGACGTTGTGACAAGACAGGCTGGCCGGTATGCTGTTTAGCTATACTCAGTGTCCCTTCTTTCGTTAACCAGCGCCGCCGGGAGCCACCATTCACCTCTCATCGCTTCTTTTGCTGCTGGCCGCAGCCGTCCTGACGGTTGTTGCGTGCCGGAGTCTGAAACTGCCGGCCATGCTGGGTTATCTGGTGGTGGGCATGTTGATCGGCCCGCACGCGCTCGGATTTATCGATACCTCGACCGGCGCGGAACATCTTGCTGAATTCGGCGTGGTGTTCCTCATGTTTACCCTGGGCCTGGAATTTAACCTCGCCCGGCTGATGGCAATGCGTAAAGTGGTATTCGGCCTGGGCTTCACCCAGGTGCTGGCCACGGCCTTGCTGGTCTGCGCGGTAACGCTGATCGGCGGCGGCGACTGGAAAACCGGCATGGCGCTGGGCGGCGCGCTGGCGATGTCCTCTACCGCCATGGTGTCCAAGCTCCTGGCAGAGCGCAATGAGTTGAATGCCCCACATGGGCTGAACGCGGTGGGCGTGCTGCTGTTCCAGGATCTGGCGGTGGTGCCCATGCTGATCATGACCCCCGCGCTGAGCCGGCCGCCTGGCGAGATGTTCTACGCGCTGGGGCTGGCGGTGCTCAAGATCGGCGTTGTGCTGTTCTTGCTGCTGTACCTGGGCCAGAAGCTGATGCGCCCCTGGTTCAATCTGGTGGCGCGCCAGCACTCCAGCGAACTCTTCATGATCAATCTGCTGTTCATCACGCTGGGGATTGCCTGGCTGACCGATCTGGCCGGGTTGTCGATGGCGCTGGGTGCGTTCCTGGCCGGCATGCTGATTGCCGAGACCCAATACCGCTATCAGGTGGAAGACGATATCCGGCCGTTCCGTGACCTGCTGCTGGGGCTGTTCTTTGTCACGGTCGGCATGGCGCTGGATTTCCACACCCTGCTGCGCCAGTGGTGGCTGGTCCTGGTTGTCCTGGCGCTGATGGGGCCGGGCAAGATGATGCTGATCGCCGGGCTGGCCCGGTTGTTTGGCTCTGCGCCAGGCCCGAGTCTGCGCACCGGGTTTACCTTGGGGCAGGGCGGCGAGTTTGCCTTTGTGTTGCTGGCGCTGTCGGCCAGTAATGGCCTGATTTCCGTTGAATTGCAGCAAGCGACCATCGCCGGGATTGTGCTATCCATGCTGGCGACCCCGTTTGTAATCCAGCACAGCGACAAGCTGGTGTTGCGCCTGGCCAGTTCTGAATGGATGAACATGGCGGCCAACCTGCACCTGATTGCCGTGCGCTCCATGGGCGCCCAGGGCCATGTGGTGTTGTGCGGTTATGGCCGCAGCGGCCAGTCGCTGGCCCGCTTGCTGTCGCAAGAAAGTATCCCGTTCTTCGCACTGGATCTGGACCCGGAAGTCGTGCGTGAAGCCGGCGCGGCGGGAGATTCCGTAGTGTATGGCGATGCGGCCAAGCGCGAGGTATTGCTGGCTGCCGGCCTGATGCGGGCGCGGGCGCTGGTGGTGACCTATGCCGATACCCATTCAGCCTTGCAGATTCTGGAACTGGCCAAGCAATTGCGGCCGGACCTGCCGGTGATTGTGCGCACTTATGATGAGTCGGATATCGACAAACTCAAGGCGGCCGGCGCCGCAGAAGTGGTGGCCGAAATCCTGGAAGGCAGTTTGATGCTGGCGTCGCACACGCTGATGCTGCTGGGCACGCCGCTGAACCGTGTGCTCAAGCGCATCCGTGAAGTGCGGGAGGCGCGCTATCAGATGTTCCGTGGCTTCTTCCGCAGTGTGAACGATGACCTGGAAGGCGCCGAGCGCTCGCAACCGCGCCTGCACAGCGTGCACCTGATCAAGGGCGCATCAGCCATTGGCCGCAAACTGGCAGAGCTTGATCTGGATGCCATGCATGTGGAGGTCAAGAACCTGCGCCGCACCAACTTGCCGGCATCAGTCCCGGAGCCTGAAATGGAACTGCAAGAAGGTGACGTGCTGGTGTTGCTGGGCGAGCCGGAGAACCTCTCTGCCGCAGAAATGCTGTTGCTGGGCGGTGGTCGACGCTAAGCCACGCGGTATTCGGCCAACAAAAAGCCGCAGCGGTTTCGCTGCGGCTTTTTGTTTGATACTTGATGCGGATACTGAACGGCGCGGCGGTTTTAACGCTGGGCAATCCGTGGCCGGCGGCCGATCTTCACATCCAGCGTAATGTCCTTGCCGTTGCGGAACAGATGCATCGGCGCGGTTTCATCGGGCTTGAGTGCGGCCACTTCATTGAGCATGGCGGACGAATCCTGAATGTCCTTGCCCGCCACCGACAGCAAGATATCACCCGGTTTGATGCCGGATTTTTCAGCCGGGCTGCCGCGGACCACGCCCGCAATCAGCGCGCCGTGCGCCTGCTTGAGCTTGAAGCTGGCCGCCAGTTCCGGCGTGACATCCTGGGCCTCGACCCCCAGCCAGCCGCGCGTCACCTTGCCATCCTTGATGATGGCTTCCATGACCTGTTTGACGGTCGAGGCCGGAATGGCAAACCCGATCCCCAGCGAGCCGCCAGACTGTGAATAGATCGCCGCATTGATCCCGACCAGATTGCCATCGGTATCCACGAGGGCACCGCCGGAATTACCCGGATTGATTGGCGCATCGGTCTGGATGAAGTTCTCGAATGTATTGATGCCCAGTTGCGAGCGGCCCAGCGCAGAGACAATGCCCATGGTCACGGTCTGCCCCACGCCAAACGGGTTGCCGATCGCCAGCACCACGTCGCCGACTTGCAGCTTGTCGGTGTCGGCAAAGGCAATGGGCGGCAAGATGCCTTCGTCAACCTTGATCACGGCCAGATCGGTGTCCGGATCTGCGCCCACCACCTTGGCCTCGGCGGTGCGCCCGTCTGCCAGCGCCACTTCGATCTCGTCGGCAGACTCGACCACGTGGTTGTTGGTGATGATGTACCCCTTGTCCGACACGATTACGCCAGAACCCAGGCTGGAAGCGCGTTGGGCATCGTCATTGCCAAAGAAGCGGCGGAATGCCGGATCGTTCAGCATGGGGTGGCGGGATGAACGCACTTCCTTGGAGGTGTAGATGTTCACCACGGCCGGCATGGCGCGATGGGCCGCGCTGCTGTAGCTGGTGACCACATGCGCCGCCGTGGCCGACGCCGCGACGCTCTGCGGTGCAGAGGCCGTTTTACCTTCGCGCAAAGTCACCACATCGTGGATCGCGCGTTGCGGTAGCCACTCAGGATGCAGGATCGTGGCAAGGAACCAGATCGCAAGCCCGACGGTAGTGGTTTGTGCGAAAATCAACCAGAGTTTTTTCATAGGAACGCGGTTCAATGCCGGTGAACAGACAGGTACTGGAAAAGTATATCGAACAATATTTATCCGTATCGCGCTTTCGGGATTATTGTCCCAACGGCCTGCAGGTTGAAGGCCGTGAGCCGGTTGCCCGGCTGGCGACGGCGGTGACTGCAAGCCTTGCTGCCATCGAACTTGCGATCGAAGCGGGTGCGGATGCGTTGCTGGTGCACCACGGGTTTTTCTGGAAAGGCGAGGCGCAATCCATTGTCCGGACCAAAAAGGCGCGGATCGCCGCTTTGCTCGCTGCTGATCTTAACCTCTTTGCTTACCATCTGCCGCTTGATGCGCATCCGGAGGTCGGTAATAACGCAACGCTGGGGCAATTGATGGGTGTGAGCGCCGACACCTTTTTCGGCGACCAGATGCTGGGCGCGGTCGGCACATTGACCGCCCCCGTGACCGTGCGCCAGCTGGCAAACCGGCTGGAATCGGCCACTGGCCGGGTTCCGCTGATCCTGGGGCCGGCCGAACGCGAGATTCGGCGCATTGGCTGGTGTACCGGTGGCGCGCAGAGTTTCTTCCACGAAGCCGCAACGCTTGATATAGATTGTTTTGTATCGGGTGAGAGCTCTGAATTTGTCACCCACCTGGCGGCAGAGTCCGGCGTGACCTATCTGGCCGCCGGCCACCATGCCACGGAGCGTGGCGGCGTGCGCGCCCTGGGCGATCATCTGGCGGAGCGCTTCGATCTCGATGTCATTCACCTTGAAGTTCCCAACCCGGTATGAAGAATTTGTCCCAGATCAATTTGCCCAAGATATTTTCCCTGCATGCTGCGCGAGCCGCCGCGCTGATCTGCCCGCTTTTGCTCGCCGCCTGCGCCACGCCCCCGGGCGAAACGGGTGCGGGTACTGCAGGCAAGACAACAGCAGGTGCGCCGGCACCAGAAACAAAGCTGCCCGCCCCCGGCCCGACGCCAACCGTACTCATCACCGGCCGCAAACCCCAGGCCATCCTTGATGACATCGTGAAGTTCCGGACTGGCAAAGGCATGAGTGTGCGCAGTCGTTCCAGCATGAAGGTCGAGTTTGCGGAAAGTGTTCCCAACGCAAGCCAGCCCACGGAAGCACGAATGCTGTATTTGTTGAGCCCGACCAGCAAAGGGCTGAATCTTTCGGCAAGAGTCTTTCAAGTCAGCTATCCTGGAACGGCCAGGGAGCGCGTTGCAGAAGTCACCAGTGTTGTAGCCGACAAACTTTCAAAAGAACTGGCTGGTTACAACACCAATAGTGGCTGGTAAGCCATTGTTGTACATGCGGCTTTTAGTTAAGCCGCACGTCGGGTAGAATTTCTGGCGTCTTACAAGCAGCATTGGCCACAACCCAGCTGCAGTGTGGCCTGGTCTTTGTTTCTTGCGTTCCATTTCCAATAATTTGTCAGGGATGGGGTTATGAGTGACCAGCACGTTGATAGCGGTAAACGGCGATTTCTGCTTCTGGCCAGTAGTGGGGCAGGGGCAGTCGCTGTTGCAGGAATAGCAACACCCTTTGTTGCCAGTTTTCTGCCCTCCGAGCGCGCCAAGGCGGCCGGCGCTCCGGTCGAAGTAGACATCAGCAAGCTCGAAATGGGCCAGAAGATCGATGTCGAGTATCGTGGCAAGCCGGTCTGGGTTGTCAAACGCACCAAGGAAATGCTCGACAATCTGCCCAAGCTGGACGGCAAACTGTCCGATCCCAAATCAGACTCCAGCGACCAGCCCGATTACGCCCATAACGAATGGCGCTCTCTCAAGCCAGAGATCTGGGTGGCTACGGGCGTCTGTACCCACCTGGGCTGTTCTCCGACCTACCGCCCTGACATTGCGCCGGCTGACCTTGGCGCAGACTGGCTGGGTGGCTATTACTGCCCCTGTCATGGCTCGAAGTACGACCTTGCCGGTCGCGTCTATTCCGGTGTGCCGGCGCCCCTGAACCTGCCGATCCCACCTTATAAATTCCTCACCGACACCAGTCTGCGTATCGGCGAAGAAACCAAATAACCGGCACCTCTACAGAGGCTTCAGACATGAGCAAAGCACAACAGCTACTTAACTGGGTAGACGATCGCTTTCCGCTGACGGCAACCTGGAAGGCGCAGATGTCGGAGTACTACGCGCCCAAGAATTTCAATTTCTGGTACTTCTTCGGTTCGCTGGCCCTGCTGGTGCTGGTGATCCAGATCGTGACCGGCATTTTCCTGACCATGAACTACAAACCGGATGGTTCGCTGATTCCGGGCACCAGCATCTCGGTGGCGTTCAATTCGGTCGAATACATCATGCGTGACGTGGCGGGCGGCTGGATCATCCGCTACATGCACTCCACCGGCGCCTCGATGTTCTTCGTCGTGGTCTACCTGCACATGTTCCGTGGTCTGGTGTATGGCTCTTACCAGAAACCGCGTGAACTGATCTGGGTGTTCGGTTCGCTGGTGTTTTTGTGCCTGATGGCAGAAGCGTTCCTTGGCTATTTGCTGCCGTGGGGCCAGATGTCGTTCTGGGGCGCCCAGGTGATCGTGAACCTGTTCTCGTCGATCCCGGTGATCGGCCAAAGCCTGTCCGAGTTCATCCGTGGCGACTATGTGGTGTCAGACGCCACGCTCAACCGCTTCTTCGCCCTGCACGTCATCGCCGTGCCGCTGGTCTTGCTGGCGCTGGTGGTGTCGCACCTGATCGCGCTGCACGAAGTGGGCTCCAACAACCCGGACGGTGTGGACATCAAGAAACACAAAGACCCGAAAACCGGCATCCCGCTCGATAGCGTACCCATGCACCCGCATTACACGGTCAAGGATATTGTCGGCGTGGTGGTGTTCCTGATCGTGTTCAGCACCATTGTGTTCTTCAAGCCCAACATGTTTGGTTACTTCCTTGAAGACAACAATTTCATTCCGGCTGATCCGCTCAAGACCCCGCCGCATATTGCGCCGGTGTGGTACTTCACGCCGTTCTACGCCATCTTGCGCGCGGTGCCTTCGTTCCTTGGCACGCAAGTCTGGGGTGTGCTGGCCATGGGCGCGGCGGTGGTGCTGATAGCGTTGCTGCCGTGGCTGGATCGGGCGCCGGTCAAATCGATCCGCTACCGCGGGCCGTTCTTCAAGACCGCCGTGGTGCTGTTCCTGGTGGCTTTTATTGGTCTGGGTATTCTGGGCACCTTGCCGCCAGATGACACGCGCACCCTGGTCTCGCGCATTTTGTCGGTGATCTATTTCGGCTTTTTCCTTGGTATGCCGTTCTACACAAAAATGGACAGCTACAAGCCGGTGCCCGAGCGGACGACCAACGGTACGACACAGCAGAAGGTCCGCTTCTTCATTTACGTGGCAATCACTTTCGTGCTGGCCGCACTCTTTGCCAAAGTGATCTAAGGACAACCGCACATGAAACTGAATCTGCGAGCTTTGCTTGTTGCTGCAGTGCTGTGCCTGCCCTTGACAGCATTTGCCGAAGAAGGTGGCCCGGCACTGGATAAAGCCCCGGTCAACCTGCAGGATGTCGAATCACTGCAGCGCGGCGCCCAGACCTTTACCAACTATTGCTTGTCCTGTCACGGCGCTGCGCTGCTGCGCTACAACCGGCTGACCGACCTGGGCCTGACTGAAGACCAGATCAAAAAGAACCTGATGTTCACCACGGACAAGGTCGGCAGTCCAATGCGCGTTGCCATGCAGGCCAATGACGCCAAGGTCTGGCTGGGTGCTGCACCGCCTGATCTTTCGGTCGAGGCCCGTGCCCGTGGCGCGGACTGGTTGTATACCTACCTGCGCTCTTTCTACCGCGACGACACACGCCCGACCGGCTGGAACAATGCCATTTTTGACAAGGTTGGCATGCCGCACGTGCTGTGGGAGCTGCAAGGCATTCAGGTGCCGGTGTACAAGGCGGAAAAGGTCAATGGCAAGGACGTGGAAACCCTGGTGGGCCTGAAGCTGGAAAAAACCGGCTTGTTAACCCGGCTGGATGGCGACAAGGTTGATGCCGCCGAGTACGACAAGCGCGTGGGTGACCTGGTGAACTTCATGGTGTACATGAGCGAGCCTGCCCAGATCCACCGCGAACAGATTGGCTATGCCGTGCTGTTGTTCCTCTTGTTCGTACTGTTCCCGCTGGTCTATCTGCTCAAGAAAGACTACTGGAAAGATGTCGAGCACTAAGTGTCTTGTGCACAAAAGAAAAAGCGGAGCTGCGGCTCCGTTTTTCTTTTGTGTGAGGCGGGGCTGCGCCACTGGATTGTTGCGTTTTGATTTGCTGGTATTTGTATTTTCAATCAACGGCTTATCAAGCAATTTCTGGCTTTGTATCAACAAAATCTTTACAATTTAACGTTTTGCGTTACTGCATTCCGGAGAAACCCGCCCATGATGAAGCTGTATTCCGGCACGTCCTGCCCGTTCAGCCACCGTTGCCGTATTGTGTTGTTTGAAAAAGGCATGGATTTCGAGATTATCGACGTCGATGTGCATAGCAAGCCGGAAGACCTCGCGGTGATGAACCCGTACAACGAAGTTCCGGTGCTGGTTGAACGCGATCTGACTTTGTATGAATCCAATATCATCAATGAATACATTGATGAGCGCTTCCCGCATCCGCAACTGATGCCGGTTGACCCGGTCATGCGTGCCCGCGCCCGCCTGATGCTGTTCAACTTCGAGCGTGAACTGTTCGTGCACGTCAAGACACTGGAAGACGGCACCGCAACCAAGAAGGCCCAGGACACCGCTCGCGTCACCATTCGCGACAACCTGACCCAGATTGCGCCGCTGTTTGCCAAGCAAAAGTATATGCTGGGCGAAGAGTTCTCCATGCTGGACGTAGCCATTGCCCCGCTGCTGTGGCGCTTTGAGCACTACGGCATTGAAGTGACCAAGCCGCTGGCTTCCATCCTCAAGTACGGCGAGCGTCTGTTCAGCCGTCAAGCGTTCATCGATTCGTTGACTGCCAACGAAAAAGCGATGCGCAAATAAACATAGAATGTGAATGATGCGGGCCGCCGTCGCTGGCGGCCCTGTCGTTTTGCAGACCGTCGGGGTACATTCATGTCTTCTGTGTCGACCAAACCCTACCTGATCCGCGCTATTCACGAATGGTGCTCGGATCATGATTTCACGCCTTACCTGGTGGTCGCCGTGCGTGGCGAAATGCAGGTACCGATGGAGTACGTGAAAAATGGTGAGATCGTACTGAACATCAGCTACAACGCTACGCGCAATCTCAATCTGGGTAATGACTATGTGTCGTTCTCGGCCCGTTTCAATGGTGTCTCTCGCGACATCATGATCCCGGTGGGTGCCGTGGTGTCGATCTTCTCGCGCGAAAACGGCGAGGGCATGGGCTTTGAGTATGAAGCACCGCCCGAAGAAGCACCGGTGGCCAACAGCACCTTGCAAGCCACGCCTGCCAGTCATGAGGCTGCCCGGCATGATGGCGATGACGACGACGAGCCGCCGCGTCCGCCGGCAGGCCGTTCGCACTTGCGTGTGGTCAAGTAAGCCGTATCAGCCAGGTCAAAAACCCCGTCCAGCCGGACGGGGTTTTTTGTTGTCTGCGGCAGATGCGCCGGGCTGCCTGCGCGTGGCCCAATCTGGGGCAGGGCGCCTTCATTTTCATGTAACAATGCACCAAATAGAGTCTTTTTTGTAAATTTGATCGCGTTGTTTTGTTTTATAACTACATTTTCAAACCATTTATCTGCATGGGTTCTGTTTTTATTGTTTTCAATATATTGATTTATAAAGAATAAATAAATAAAAATGATCGGTGATCGATTTTGTGGCGAACCAATGGTGTAGTTTTTCCGATAAACGTATGAAATTTAGTTACGTAGTCAAACTACATTTGATGTATGATGAAGTCATTGAATAAGTCGCCCTGAAGGAGAACTACCATGAGTATCAGCATCTCGTTTTTTGGCAAGATTGGTTCTGACGACGTCAAGCTGGAGCCGAACATGCGTGTGAACCGTGCTGGCGGCCTGGTAGGTCCGGAACAGGTTGACGGTATTGTGATGTACCAGGTGGGCGGCCGCGCCAAGGTGTGCTGGGGCCCGGGTAACTCCCGCATGGAAAAGGTCGCTGACCTGACCCTGATCGTTGAATAACGCGATCTTCCTTGCGACAGACATGAAAAAGCCCCGGCATGCCGGGGCTTTTTGCTGGGCGCAGCAAACTCAGGATTCGCTGGCGGCAGCGGCGGCAGCAATTTCTGCCTGGCCTTCATTGTCTGCGCCAGTGTCGGCCTGGGCGGCCTCGACTTCTTCCGCCACGGCGGCCAGCGTGCGGCGTTGCAGTACCGCGGCGTAGAAGCCGTCGGTACCATGCTTGACCGGGGTCATGCGCAGGTCCGGGCCGTCTAGCGGCAGATCAATTTTCTCTTTGGCCAGCAGTGTACGGACATCAACGCGTTCGAATTCCGGGTGGGTGGCCAGGAAGGTGTCAACGATAACGCCGTTTTCCGCTTCCAGAATACTGCAGGTGGCATACACCAGACGGCCGCCGGTTTTCACAAGGCGGGCAGCGGAGGCAAGAATGGATGCTTGCTTGGCATTGAGTTCAGCCACCGATGCCAGCGACTGACGGTATTTCAGGTCCGGGTTGCGGCGCAGTGTACCCAGGCCCGAGCAGGGTGCATCAACCAGCACGGCGTCCATCTTGCCAGCGAGGCGCTTGATCTTCTGGTCGTTCTCAGAGGCGATCAGTTGCGATTGCACGTTGGACAAGCCCGAACGTGCCAGGCGCGGCTTGAGGTTAGCCAGACGCTTTTCAGACACATCAAACGCATACAGACGGCCAGTCGACTGCATCTGGGCACCCAATGCCAATGTCTTGCCACCGGCACCGGCGCAGAAGTCGGTCACCATCTGGCCGCGGCGCACGCCAGCCAGCAGCGTCAGCAACTGGCTGCCCTCATCCTGTACTTCATACAAGCCGCCCAGAAAACCCGGGTGGCGCGAGAGTGCCGGCTTGCCGCCAAGGCGAATCCCCCACGGTGAATAGGGCGTGGGTTCGGCCTGGAAGTGTTCGGCGCGCAGTTGTTCCAGCAACGCATCGCGCTTGGTTTTCAGCAGGTTGGCGCGCAAATCCAGCGGTGCCGGCTGGCCCAGGCCCAGGCCCAGTTCCAGGACTTCCGCTTCGCTGCGGCCTTCGGCGAAGAGCGCATCCACAATCCATTGCGGGAAACCGGCACGTACGGCCAGCGGGGCGTCGGCCAGGTTTTTGGCTTTCCATTCCTTGGCCAGTTCCAGCTGGTCTTCCCGGTAGAACGTGGCCAGCTCTTTGAGCGTGCGCTTTTCTACCGCCGAATGCCAGGCCAGCAACCACAGGCGCGCGCCTGCGTATTCGCCGGCAATCCATTTCAGTTTGGGCAGGGCGCGCAGTACACCGAATACCGTCTCGGCGATGATGCTGCGGTCACGCGCGCCCAGTTTTTTGTGCTCGCGAAACAGGCGCGACATGCACACGTCGGCGGGGGCGGTGAAGGGCAGGATTTGTTCAAGCGCGTCGAGCACGGCGTTGAACTGGACAGAGGTAAGCAGCATGTTGTTTGACTTGATCGTGTAATTTTGCAAAAAGCCGCAGCGGAGCAACCGCACGCTACGGCCAGAAACCGGTGGGGTTAATCCTTGCCGGGCGAATCCGTTGGTGCCGGCGCATCCAGCACCGACTTGCCGTCTATGGTGATCTCCGTCGCCCACAAATCCAGCGGTGCATCATTGCCCAGGTTGAAGATCATTCTTACAGGCAGGTTAGACCATTGCGGGGCCAGCCAGAAATCAAATACGCGATCTTCAAACGTACCGCGCAACAAGATGACCTTGACCACCTGGCCACCAACGCGCCAGTTCTTCTCCCCTTGTACCTCAAAGGCGACGTTGGGGTAAATCTTGCGGCCGCTGACCATGGAAAAACTGAAGTTCTGGTTGCGCACCCCGCCAATGGCGAACTGGAACGCGGTAGAGAACAGATCCTGGGTGCCTTTATCCAGCGTTTCAGTGCTGGTTTTGTCGCCGTCATGCAGCGTGATCTGGTGGTTGGCCCAGTCAAATGTGGCTTCGTTCTGCAGTTTGCCATCACGCACGTCGGTGAAATGTTCTGGCGCCAGCCCGTTTTTGGTCAGCCGGCCATCGCTGGTAAACGCACGGGTGCGGCCAAACAGGTTGGCGCCGAGCTTGAGCGAGTACCGATCGTCTTGCACCTGCCAGTTCAGCCGCATGGGGATCGGCAGACCGTGGTAGACATAGGTGATCGCCAGATCATGCGGGAAATCCTTCGCCGGGCGCACCGGCACATCGGCCGCCTGCACGGGCAGGGTTACCAGCGCAAACAGCACAAGCAATACAGAAAACAGGTGTCGCTTCATGAATTCATCCTTGTTCAGCCACGCGGGCCGCGCTGTTGTTCCAGGCCGGGCGTGGGGGATTCCAGCAGCGTTTTGCCGTCGGCGTCGATATCGCTGGCAAACACATCATAAGTGTCCTTGCCCGCGTTCAGAATCATGCGCACCGGCAGGTTGTGCCATTGCGGGGCCAGCCAGAAATCAAACACGCGGTCTTCAAACGTGCCGCGCAGCAAAATGGCATCAACATCCTTGCCGGACAGACGCAGCGTTTTCTCGCCCATGATCTGGAACGCCACATTCGGATAGATCTTGCGGCCGCTGGCCAGCGAGAACGTAAACGAAGGCATGCTGGCGCCTTGAAGGGCGAACTGGAATGCGGCGGAGAACAGATCCTGGTCGCCCGGTTGCAGCGGCCCTTCAATGGTTTTGTCGCCATCGTGCAGCACGAATTTTTGTTCCGACCAGTCAAACAGCGCTTCGTTCTGCAACTTGCCGTCACGGGTGTCGCTAAAGCGATCCGGCGCCAGCCCGCGCTTGCTGATGGTGCCGACGCTGCTAAAGACGCGGCTGCGCCCCAACATGGACGCGCCGATGTCGAGTGCATAGCGCCCGTCGCCCGCGGTCCAGGTCAGTCTGGCGGGGAAGCCCTTCCAGCGATAGGTGATATGAACCACCTTGGGGAAGGCCGCGTTGACTGACGGCACGGCAGCCGGGCCCGAGGCGCGGGCGACTGCTACGGCAGAGGCCGCGCTGGCCTGACGAACAGGTGCCGAGGCGATCGCAACCGCACTGGCCTGCGCCGGGGCGCTGGCGTTGCCAAACCAGGATTGCGGGGCGGATGCGGCACCGCTGGCTATTTGCACCGCGCTGGCCACAGGCGCACTGGCAGTGGCGCTGGCCAGTTGGGTCGCAGGTTTCGGCTTGCGTCTGGGGGCAGGTCTGGGCGTCGGCGTGGGTGTCGGGGCGGCTTGGGCTACAACCGCGGGTTTGGGCGGGGCTTTGGGCGCAAACCATACGGTCTGGATCTCCGGACGCTTGATGTTCTTCAGTTCGTCCGGCAGTTTTTTCTCGTCTTCCCAGTCCTGGCTTTTGAGCGTGCGCGTAGGTTTGCGCAGTTTTTCGTCAGGCTTGTCCGGGGAGGTGTTGGTCAGATAGTCGTAAATCAGATCGCCGGTTGCAGAAAAAATGTGCGTCAGCAGCGACAGCACAAAGGCGATGGTCAGCAAAAGGTGGGGAGCGCGCCAGCGGCGTTTGGTCATGCGCGCGCCGGGCCCACGCGTACGCGCTGGCCCTCGATTGTCAGACGGTCTTCCACAAACCAGCGTACAGCCAGCGGGTAAAGTTGATGTTCTTCTTGCAGCACGCGCTCAGCCAGCCGCTCGGCGGTGTCGTCTTCCTGCACAGCTACCGCCGCCTGCGCGATGATCGGGCCGTGATCGAGTTCAGCGGTGACAAAGTGAATGGTGCAGCCGGCCAGTTTCACGCCTTCATCAATGGCGCGCTGATGCGTGTTCAGGCCGGTAAAGGCCGGCAACAGCGAGGGGTGAACGTTGATCAGGCGCCCGGTGTAATGATTGACGAACCCCGGCGTGAGAATCCGCATGAAGCCGGCCAGCACCAGCAGATCCGGCGCATAGCCGTCGATCAGGGTGGCCAATGCCGCGTCAAACGCTTCCCGGCTGTCAAAGCTGCGGTGATCCAGCGCGGCCGTGGCAATGTCGCGCTCAGCCGCCCAGGTCAGCCCTTCAGCTGTCGGACGGTTAGAGATGACAGCGGCAATGCGCGCACCGGGAATGGCGGCTTCGACGATCTTGCGCATATTGCTGCCGCGACCGGAAACCAGAATGACGATGTTCTTCATAAGTGGGTGAGGCGTAAGGGGTGCGGAGTGAGGTGCAAAGACCAGTGCGTCGGGGTTTTCACCTCACGCCTTGTTCCTCCCACCCCACGCCCGGTCAGGCGACTTGCGTCTGGTGTTCGTCGCCGTTGCGCTCGCGCACGGCACCGATGCGGTACACGGTTTCGCCTTCAGCCTGCAGCAACCGGGTGGCCGCGTCAGCTTGATCTGCGCCAACAATCACCACCATGCCGATCCCGCAGTTGAAGGTGCGGTACATTTCAGCCGAAGCCACGCCGCCTTTCTCTTGCAGCCACTGGAACAGCTTGGGCATGGTCCAGCTCTTGGAGTCGATCTGTGCGACGGTGTTTTCCGGCAGTACACGCGGTACGTTTTCAGAGATGCCGCCACCGGTAATGTGGGCCATGCCCTTCACCGGCAGGGTTTGCATCAGCTTGAGCAGCGGCTTGACGTAAATGCGCGTCGGCGCCATGACCACATCGGCCAGCGACTTGCCGTTTTCGAACTCGGCCGCGTAATCGGCTTCCGACAGATGCAGAATCTTGCGAACCAGCGAGTAACCGTTGGAGTGCGCGCCGTTGGAAGCCAGGCCCAGCACCACATCGCCCGGCTGGATGGTCTTGCCAGTGATGATGTTGGCTTTTTCGACCACACCCACCGCAAAGCCGGCCAGATCGTACTCGCCGACCGGGTACATGCCTGGCATTTCAGCGGTTTCACCGCCAATCAGCGCGCAACCGGCTTGTTCACAGCCATGGGCAATGCCGCGGATCACTTCGGTGGCGGCATCGACATCCAGCTTGCCGCAGGCAAAGTAATCCAGGAAGAACAGCGGCTCTGCCCCTTGCACCAGGATATCGTTCACGCTCATGGCCACCAGATCGATGCCCACGGTGTCATGGCGATTGAGTTCGAACGCCAGCTTGAGCTTGGTGCCCACGCCATCCGTGCCGGAAACCAGCACAGGTTCTTTGTATTTCTTGGAGATTTCCACCATGGCGCCAAAGCCGCCAAGGCCGCCCAGCACTTCCGGACGCATGGTGCGCTTGGCATACGGTTTGATGTTTTCAACAAGTTGATCGCCCGCGTCGATATCAACGCCTGCGTCGCGGTAGCTCAAGCCGGTGGGGGTGGTGGTCATGCGTATGGCCTCGTGGTCCAGATCAGGTGGCAGGTCTGCTGCGGGGCAGGTTGGCGGCTGAAGGTGCCGTTTAAACGGGCCGATTACCCCGTTCGTGGCGGGATTGCCTCGTTGCGGCTAGAATTGACAGCCTTTTTGCCAAAAAGCCCGGTCTACAAAAGGCCAGTATTTTACCGCATCTTTAGATGAAACGCCCGACTCCCCGTCTGTTTGCCCTGCAAAATCACCTGGTTGCCGCCACGCAGCCGGTGAACGGGCACGCTTGCGCCTGGCAAAAAGGGGCCCGTGCATGAGCGAACAGCTGATTCTGGACCTCTACCTGCCGCAGCCGCCCAGCTTTGAAGGCTTTGTGCCGGGCGAGAACGCAGAGCCCTTGTTCATGCTGGCTGAATGGGCTGCCGGCGCGGCCGATATCCGCTTTTTGTACCTGTGGGGCGGTGATGGCGTGGGCAAATCTTATTTGCTGGATGCCGCCGCCAGCCGCTTGGCGGGCGCGTTGTATATCAACGCCGCACGCGAGCGGCTGCCCGACTTTATCGACCCGGCCGCCGCGCTGATTGTCGATAATGTCGAGGCACTTGATCCGGAACAGCAGATTCGCCTGTTCGACCATTACAACACCCTGCGCGAGGGCAGTGGCCGGCTGCTGGCCGCCGGGCCGTTGCCACCCATGCAGCTGGATTTGCGCGATGACCTGACCACGCGGCTGGGCTGGGGGCTGGTGTATCAGCTCAAGGCGCTGTCTGATGCAGACAAGATCGCTGCACTCAAGGCACAGGCGCGCGAAGCCGGGTTTGAGTTGCCGACCGAGGTGGCCGATTACCTGTTGCGCCACACCGCGCGTGATCTGGCCAGCCTGCGGGCGGTGCTGGAACAAGCCAATCGCTATGCGCTGTCGACCAAACGGCCGGTGACTGTGCCGTTGATCCGCGATGTGCTGGCGGGTGATCGCCACGTTTAAGGCAAGGTGAGAACCGGCCGCGTCTAGCGATCCGGTACGGGCGGGCGCTCGACAAAATGCACGCTGCTGATCAGGTTGTTGTCGACGCGATAGATCGCGACCGCAGTCACGGTGTGGTGTTCCAGCCCGGTAATGATTTCGTGATCGATCACCGTATTGCCAAACACAATGCGGTTCTGCAGATCAGCCTTGAGTTCCGGCCGGTTAAACCGGTGCAGCCGGTAGAACGCCGCCAGTGCATAGCGGCCTTCCATGCGGGTCTCGTTCGATGGCCAGCCGGCAACGCGCACGTCTTCGGCATAACAGGCCACGAAGCGATCGGTATCGTGGGCGTTGTAGGCATCCAGTTGCGCCTGGACGACGTCTTCTGGTGACCTCACAGATTCATCCGCAAGCATGATGTAGCCCCCCTTCTGATCAATATAGTTCAAGGGAAGGGCGTTACCGCGCTGCCTGGCGGGGATCAGCCTTGCACTTGCTGGGGTACTTCCGGGTTGACGAAGGGCTCGCCGGCGATCAGCTTGTTCATCATGTCCGGGTCATGCCATTCCGCTTTGACCTGATCAGAGAACACCAGGTCTTCCAGCTTGATCAGCCCCATGCGCGCGTTTTCGGCATCTTCACGGAAAGCCTGGGCGTAGCCGGTTTCCGTTTCATGGGCGATCACCGAATGCAGACGGACATCGCTCTCGCCATTCTTCATGACGGTGTTCTTGAGGATGGCGTCGATGACCACAAAGAAGATGCGGGCAAACTGCTCGGCCGAAGGCGATACCGGCACGCTGATCCAGCGGGCAGAGAACTCGCGCGAGAGCCGGATGTACTCGGGATCGTCCTTGTCCCAGAAACAGATGGCGTGATCAAACGCGTCGATCACGTCCTTGATGGTGCTCTTCATCAAGCCAAAGTCATACACCATCTGGCCGTTATCGAGCGCGTGCGCCTCCAGCAGCACTTCCACCTTGTAGCTATGGCCGTGGATGGAGCGCCGGCAACGGTCGGACGAACAGTTGCGCACGATATGCGCGCTTTCAAATTTGAACAGCTTGCGGATCAGCATGGATAAAACCTGAGTAATGAACTCGGGTTTTATCAGAATCCGGCCGTCTGCTCAAGCATGCCGGGTACCGCGCTTCCGGGCGGCATCCGGATTGCCGGTGATTCAAGCTTGCATGTAAGTTTTGTAAGTAGTTTGCTGTATGTCATGACCCGTCGTTCAACAAAACTTCATCTGGTTGACATCCGGCTGTCGCAGACCAGCGGTGATGTACGGTCAAGTGGTATCGACCGACCGCATATCAGCGACTGCTTTTTTTGTACTGCAACATGCGCAATCAGGGCAAAAACAAGCAATGTATCGGCCAGATACTTCCGCTGGTCCTGTTTGTGCTGCAATGCAACAAAATGACGCCCGGCGACTGGTCTTGTTGCTGAAAAATGAGGCAAAACCGGCGACAGGCGCGCGCCTTGACACCTTCAGGCCCCATACCGCTAATCGATATCGCACCCGCGAAATGGCCATAAATGCCTTGGCGGGACCGGCGCCGCACCGCAGTTTTCTTACAAAAACGGCGCCTTCAAGATCCGTCAAACACAAGAACGGATCATCGCGACACAGAATCAACGGATTGGAGACTGAACCATGAAAAGCAAGCGGCTGGCCCTCGCGGCCGTGCCCTTTGCCCTGGCGGCGGTATATGCACTGGGTGCATACCCCACCTGGCAAGACGGCGGTACTTATACCGCAGGCACCATTGTGTATTACAACGGGCATGACTATCAGGCACTGGTAACCCAGACTGATTATGTGGGTGCCAACTGGAACCCGGCAGCGACCCCGAGCCTGTGGAAGGATCTGGGCGCCGATACCGGCGGCACTCCGACCCCGACCCCGACTCCTACACCAACCGCGACACCGACGCCGGCGCCCACGCCGACCCCGACGGCTACGCCAACACCGGCGCCCACGCCGACCCCCACGCCGACGCCAGCACCTACGCCGACGCCCACGCCCACGCCAGCGCCGACCCCGTCGGGTAGCTGTTATACCGCCTGGGATTCTGGCACCGCGTATAGCACCGGCGCGACCGTCAGCTACAACGGCGTGAACTACAAGGCCAACTTCTGGACACAGGGTAACAACCCAAGCACCAGCAATGGCGCCACGGGCACCGGCCAGCCATGGACCATCGTCGGCAACTGCGGTAGCACCACACCGACACCGACGCCAACACCGACGCCAACACCGACGCCAACACCGACGCCAACACCGACGCCAACACCGACGCCGACACCGACACCGACACCGACACCGACGCCGACGCCGACGCCGACGCCGACGCCGACGCCAACGCCAACGCCAACGCCAACGCCAACGCCCGCACCGACCCCGTCGGCCAATGCTTGCCGTCCGGATGGTCTGATCCCGGGCACCAGCAACGTGCCGTACTGCAAGGTGTATGACGCCAACGGCCGTGAAGTGCTGGCCAATGGCCTGAATCGCCGTATCGTTGGTTACTTCGCCAGCTGGCGTACCGGTGTGGATGGCTCACCGACTTACCTGGTGAACAACATCCCCTGGAACAAGGTGTCGCACATCAACTATGCATTCGCCATGGTTGACCAGAACACCTACAAGATCAGCATCGACACCAGCGCCACCAGCCCGGATATCAGCCTGACCTGGCCGAATGTCCCGGGTGCGGCCATGGATAGCACGCTGCCGTACAAAGGCCACTTCAACCTGCTGGCCCAGTACAAGAAGCAGAATCCTGGCGTGAAGATCATCATGTCGATCGGTGGCTGGGCTGGCGGTACCGGTTTCTACACCATGACCACCAATGCCGATGGCAGCACCAACACGGCCGGTATCAATACGTTTGCCGATTCTGTGGTGGCGTTCCTGCGTCAGTACAACTTCTTTGATGGCGTGGATATCGATTACGAACATCCCACCACCAACAACCAGGCCGGCAACCCGGACGACTTCAGCATCTCTACCCCGCGTCTGAAGGGGCTGATGACCAGCTACAACCTGTTGCTCAAGACCCTGCGCCAGAAACTGGATACCGCAGCGGTAGCGGACAACAAGTACTACATGCTGACCATCGCCGGTTCGGCTTCGGGCTGGATCTTGCGTGGCGAAGAGAACATGTCTTCCCTGCAATATCTGGACTACGCCAGCCTGATGTCGTATGACCTGCACGGCGCCTGGAACCAGTATGTCGGCCCGAATGCTGCGCTCTATGACGATGGCAATGATGCTGAACTGAAAGCAGGCGGCGTGTACGGCGCTTCGCAATACGGTGGCATTGGCTATCTGAATACCGACTGGGCTTACCACTACTACCGCGGCGCACTGCAGTCTGGCCGGATCAACATCGGTCTGCCGTACTACACCCGTGGCTGGAAGGGCGTGACCGGCGGTACCAATGGCCTGTGGGGCACCACGCCGACTGTCAGCAGCACCGTGACTTGCAAGGGCATTGCCACTTGCGGCCAGGGCGCTACCGGCATCGACAACGTCTGGTATGACCTGGATAGCCAGGGCAATCCGGTACCGGGCGGCGGCAACCCGCTGTGGCATGCGCTGAACCTGCAAAACGGCATCGTGCCGGATTACCTTGATGCTTATAAGGTGACCGACAAGACCATCACCGGGACCTACGCGCCGAACTACAACTCGACGCTGGTTGCGCCGTGGTTGTGGAACGCCACCAAGCAGGTGTTTATCTCCACCGAAACCGAGCAGTCCATCCAGGCCAAGGCGCAATACATTGTCGATCACGGCATTGGCGGCGCAATGATCTGGGAACTGGCCGGTGACTACGCCTGGAACGCCAGCATGAACGGCGGCAAGGGCGAGTACTACATGGGCAACACCCTGACTACCGATATCTACAACGCCTTCACTGCTGCCGCGCCGTATGGCAACAAGAAGGCAGAAACCACGCTGCCGACCACCTCGGCTGCGGTAGGTATCGTGCTGGATCAGTGGCCGATGGGTGATAACAACTACCCGATCACGCCCAAGATGGAGATCACCAACAACTCCGCCCAGACCATTCCGGGTGGCAGCACGGTTGAGTTCGATTACCCGGTATCCGCACCGGCGACGATGGCAGACCAGTCCGGTTTCGGTCTGACCAACACGTCGGCAGGCTATACCGGCCCGAACAACATCGGTGGTTTCAAGAACAACTACAACCACGCGAAGTTCAGCATCCCGACCTGGCAAAGCATCGCTCCGGGCCAGACCGTGACCGTCGCACTGAACTACTATCTGCCGATCTCCGGTCCGTCCAACTATGTGGTCACCATTGGTGGCAACAAGTACATCCTGCAGCAAGAGAACCCGGATGTGACGGTGGGCTTCAAGTAAGGCGCGTTGAAGCGCGCGGCAGACCGGTCTGACCGGTTTGCCAGTCGCTCAAAACACACAAGGCGGGTCGCTCTGACCCGCCTTTTTTCATGCGTTTTTCCGCCCCGTCTGTCGGCATTTGTCGCTGCGGCGATGCAGTGTCGCTCTGTGGCGACAAGGCAAGTGGCCTGAATTGTTGGGCTTTTCGGTCACGGCGCGCGATCAGTGTCGCCATGTGGCGACAAAAATCCCCCGCTATGCCATCGGACTAACGCCGTCAAGCCGCGCATGCCAGCCATGTGATTGATTAAACAGGTATTTTGCCTGCTGGCCCGATTCTTGCTCTATATCCCGTCCAATCTAACAATACAGACAAAGACAACAATGAATCGCATTGCATTGGCAAGTGGTGTGGCCGGGTTGCTCTTGCTTGTCGCCGCACCGGCGCAAGCCATGTATACCGCGTGGCCGTTCAACGGGCGCGTGATCAATCACAGCATGCAGGAAGTCAAAGCCTGGGATGGCGAGCACGATTTCTATTCCATCCGTGCCGGCATGACTTCTTCCAATCTGTACGACGTGGACCATATCCAGCTGGCTGGTGATGCCGACTGGTGCAAGCTGGGCGCCAATACCGTTACCGTCACGCCGGATGGCCGCATGAGCGGATGCGAGTGCCGCGTGGCCCATGCGGCGGATGAATGCGCGCCGACAGAACAACGCTCTTTGTTGTCGCAAGTGGCGTCGGTGTTCTTCGGGCGCCAGCGTACAGACACGGTGCTGGCTTACCTGACGCGTGTGACGCCATTGCGCCGCGTCTGATGCCGGTTTCCGGTGTGATCAGCGCATAAAAAAACCGGCCATGAAGGCCGGTTTTTTATTGGGCGAGACCCGGATTACTTGGTCAGGTCCAGCAGCTTGTCGAACGCTTCGTCAAACAGCTTCAGACCGTCAACCTGCAGTTGCTCACCAGCCAGGTTGTAGTTGATACCCAGCTTGCGCAGTTGGGCCATCACTTCAACGGCGGCTTCGGTGTTGGTTTCCAGCTTGTCAGCAGCAACGCCGTGGTCGCGGAATGCGTCCAGGGTAGCGTCCGGCACGGTGTTCACGGTTTCCGGGCCGATCAGCTCTTCCACGTACATGGTGTCGCGGAAAGCGGCGTTCTTGGTGCCGGTGGAAGCCCACAGCAGGCGTTGCGGGTGCGCGCCCTTGGCCTTCAGATCAGCAAAGCGGCTGCCGTGGAACAGCTTCTTGTAGTGCTGGTAGGCAACCTTGACGAAGGAGATCGCAACCTTGCCTTGCAGGGCCTTGGCTTCAGCGGAGCCGATGGCTTCCAGTTGCTTGTCGATCAGGGTGTCAACGCGGGACAGGAACACAGACGCTACAGCGCGCACGTGGTCAACCGGCTGGCCAGCAGCGATACGGGCTTCCAGGCCACGGATGTAGGCGTTCAGCACGTCATCCACGTGAACCAGGTTGAACATCAGGGTGATGTTGACGTTGATGCCCGAAGCGATCAGTTCTTCGAACGCGATCACGCCGGCAGACGTAGCCGGAACCTTGATCATGGCGTTCGGACGGTTGATGGCTGCCCACAGACGCTTGGCGTTGTCGATGGTGCCTTGTGCGTCGTTGGCCAGGTGCGGGGAAACTTCCAGGCTGACGTAGCCGTCCAGGCCCTTGGTGTCGCGGTACAGCGGCGCGGTCAGGTCGCAAGTGGCCTGGATGTCCGGCACAACCAGCGCTTCGTAGCGTTGTTCTGCGGTCAGGTCTTGCTTCTTCAGTTCAGCCAGGTCGCCGGTGTAGAGCGGGTCGGAGCTGATGGACTTGTAGAAGATCGCCGGGTTGGATGTCACACCTGCGATGTCGTCTTCTTGAATCAGACGAGCCAGTTCGCCCGACTTCAGCAGGCCACGGGACAGGTTATCCAGCCAGATACGTTGCCCGAAGGGCTTGATGGCAGCGATTCTACTCATTGCATTCACCTCAAAATCATACGTTGTCATAAAAGGGCGTGATCGCCAGACTCATTTGTCATTATCCGCCATGTATAGCGGTTTGACATGCAATCACTGTGAAGATTTCGCCCCGTCGGCGCTTCAGATAGGCCCGACGGACCAACAGTATATGGGGGTCTGCCCTGGAAATAAAACAGTGAAGTCCGGGTTTTCCCGATGAAAGCGCGTTTTTGAGCGAAATTGGCGACTGCTGAACCGATTTTGCACCCGGCAAGTGAGCAATTTCGCCGGGTTTTCAGTCCGCCAGCAAGCGATGCGGCGGAAAACGTACCGAAAACTCGCTGCCTTCACCCAGACGGGATTTGACGGCCAGTTGCGCCTGGTGGCGCTGCAAAATGTGTTTGACGATCGCTAGCCCCAGACCGGTACCACCCGTCGAGCGGGAGCGACCGCGGTCGACGCGGTAAAAGCGCTCGGTCAGGCGCGGCACGTGTTCTGGCGCTACGCCGATCCCGGTATCCTGGACACTGAAGACCGGCTGCTCGTGATCGACCACCCAGTTGATGGTGATGACGCCGCCTTGCGGTGTATAGCGGATGGCGTTGGAAACCAGGTTGCCAAAGGCAGAGTGCAGCTCGTCATGATTGCCGATCAGCCGGGCCGGCGCCAGCGTGCCGATGCGCACTTCATGGCGCCCTTGCGACAGGCCCACGGCCTCGTCATGCATCAGGCGCATCAGTTGCGGCACATCCACTTCTTCTTCTTTCATCTGCTGGCCGTTTTCCAGCCGCGACAAGGTCAGCAGATCATCCACCAGACGCTGCATGCGCTGGGTCTGGTCGTACATCAGTTGCAGTTGCTGGCGACGGGTGGCTTCTTCCAGATCGGGCATGTCGATCATGGTTTCGATAAAGCCGCCCACCACGGTCAGCGGCGTGCGCAGCTCATGCGAGACGTTGGCGATGAAGTCGCGGTGCACGGTCTGCACGCGATCAAGCTGGGTAATGTCGCGCGACAGCAGCAGCTTGCGCGTGGTGTCGAACGGCACCAGCTGCACCGACAAGACCTGCTCTTGCGGGCGTGTGGTGCGCAGCATCAGCGGGTGGGCAAAATCCTGCATGCGCAGGTATTCGCGCAGGCTGGGCTGGCGCACGATATTGGTGACGATCTGCCAGATGTCGGTGACGCGATCGATGCCCAGATGCTGGCTGGCGGCCTGGTTGCACCATTCCACGCGGTCATGTTCGTCCAGCATGATCACGCCATCGGGCAGGGCTTCGCCGGCGCTGGTAAAGCGCTCCAGCATGTGCGCCAGGCGGTCTTGCGTCTTGCGCTGGTTGCGGACCTGTTCGTACAGCCGGTCAAACACGTCCTGCCACAGCAAAAAGCTGCCCGGCACGTTATCGACGCGCGGATTTTTCATCCAGCGCAGCAGACGGGCAAGGTTATACAGGTGAAATGCAGTGGCGATACCCAGAATGCCTGCAGCCATCGACAAGCCCCAAACCGGGCCGGCAAGTGCAGAAACAATCAGGGCGAACAGCAAAATGCAGAGGTAATAGATGGTCGAGCGCAGCCAAATCATCGAAAAAATCCGGGAAAACGGGGCAGGTTTAGAGGCGCTGACAAAACCAGGCTGATCAGGGTACTGGCATCCGGCCGGTTCGATCACGCATCCTGTGCGGTCGAGACTGGCACGATTTTATTACGATTCTTCCACCGGCCCCCATCGGGCCAGTGGAATATTTTCATCTTGCTTACTGGGCAGAGAGGCGGTAGCCGGTGCCGCGCACGGTCTGGATCAGGCGATCGTAGCCGCTGGTTTCCAGTGCCGAACGCAGGCGGCGGATATGCACGTCCACCGTGCGCTCTTCCACAAACACGTGGTCGCCCCAGACCTGATCCAGCAGTTGCGCGCGGGAATGCACGCGTTCCGGGTGGGTCATGAAGAAGTGCAGCAGACGGAATTCAGTCGGCCCCAGATCAATCGGGTCACCATTGCCGGTGACGCGGTGGGTGGTCGGGTCAAGGCGCAGGCCTTGCACTTCCACCAGATCATCGGTCACTTGCGGCGAGCGGCGGCGCAGCACGGATTTGATCCGCGCCTGCAGTTCACGCGGGCTGAACGGCTTGGTGATGTAATCATCCGCGCCGGTATCAAGGCCGATGATCTTGTCTTGCTCGTCCGAACGGGCGGTGAGCATGATCAGCGGGATCTGGCGGGTACGCTCTTCGCCACGCAGCTTGCGGGCAAATTCAATACCGGTCATGCCTGGCAGCATCCAGTCCAGCAGGATCAGGTCAGGCAGCGCATTGCGTACGATATGGGCGGCAGATTCAGCAGAATCGGCACGCATCACATGGTGGCCGGCCTGGGTCAGGTTGAAGGAAATCAGTTCCTGGATGGCCGGTTCGTCTTCGACAAGCAGGATGTTGGCTGGCATTGGGTAAATAACCTCACGGGGGTAGCGTTCAGGGCGCGGCTTGCTGCCATCCCGAGGGTGGCTCATCTCCTGATGAAACCGGTCATTGCTGGCCGGTCTTGCGCTTTATATAAGACTGGGGGCGCCCGAAAATTGTTGCGAGATTAAGGCTCAAATGTGAACAGAATATTACAAGTTTACGAACTGACCCCATATGCAGTCCGCATATCGGGCCGAAAAGGAGCGGACTGGCGCTGGGCCTGGCTTTGCGCGTGATCGCTGATTTTGTTAAAGATTGACAACAATGTGGTCAATTGTTGACATTAATCATCATGTTGCACCGGATATGATTTCTGCATCGACAGCGCAAGCGCCCTGGCTCCAGGTAAAGCAAGGCGTCACCGCGTGCATGCGGCTGTTAGCCCAGGAGGAATCAACAGATGAAGTCCGGACTGTTCCGTCGTATCGTGGCCGTGCTGGTTGCGGTATCGACCACCATGTTGTTCACCCACGTTTTCGTGGCGCTCTGACGCAGATTTTGACCTGCGTTGTCACACCGCACACAAGCTGACATCACAGCACCCCAAAGCCCCGTTCCGGGGCTTTTTTATTGCCGTTGCAAATGCAGCCCGGTTCTTGCGCGGTCATAATGCGGGTATCTGCCGACTGCAACGCTGCAAGGAAATCCATGTCCGTCCCCGCGCGTACCGCTTATCTGAATGGCCAGTTTGCCCCGCTCGACACACTGCAGGTGTCTGTGATGGATCGCGGTTTTCTGTTTGGTGACGGTGTGTACGAAGTCATTCCGGTCTACAGCCGGCAGCCGTTCAGGCTGGATGAGCACCTGCAGCGACTGGCGCACAGCCTGGCGGCCATCAGTCTGACCAACCCCTACACGCTGGCGCATTGGGCAGAACTGATTCTGACTGTGGTGCAAGCGCAGGATTTCGAAGACCAGTCGGTGTATCTGCAAGTGACCCGTGGCCCGGCCTGGCCGCGCAACCATGTGCTGCCGGCCGCAGTGACCCCCACCGTGCTGATCTATGCCGATACCCTCACGCCGCCCCCGCCAGCGCTGATAGAAGCCGGTGTCACGGCGGTATCGGCGTCGGATATCCGCTGGTTACGCTGCAATATCAAGGCCACCGCGTTGCTGGCCAATGTGCTGCTCCGCCAGATGGCGGTGGATGCCGGCGTGGCTGAAACGGTACTATTCAGGGATGGCCTCTTGATAGAAGGCTCCTCCAGCAACATCTTTGTGGTCAGCCAAGGCGAAATTCTCGCGCCACCACCCTCACATTTGATGCTTACCGGAATCACCTATGACTTGATTCTGGAACTGGCGCGGCAGCACGGCATGCCGCACCGGGTGTGTGAAATCACCGAGCAGCAAGTCCGTGATGCCGACGAAATCTGGCTCACTTCTTCTTCAAGGGAAGTGCAAGCCGTGATCCGGCTGGATGATCATGTGGTGGGGCAGGGCAAACCCGGCCCGGTGTTTAGCGAGATGCACCGCCACTATCAGCAATTCAAGCGCGACGTCATGCGCAACAAGGAGTTCAGACATGACCCAAGTTAACATCACTGATCTGAATCAGGACCAGCCCCGGCTGGAAAACCTGGTTGAGTTCCCGGTACTGATCCCGGTCAAGGCCGTGAGCCACAAGCAAGTCGCACAAGAAGAATTCCACGCCATGCTGGTTGACCTGACCGCGCAGCACGTGCCTGGTTTTGTGGCCGAACTGGTGACCATTCGTCCCAGCAGCCAGGGCAATTACTTTGCCGCCACCCTGTCGGTGACTTTCGATAACGTAGAACAAGTGCACGCCCTGGATGCCGCCCTCAAAGCGCACCCGCTGGTGCGCATGGTGCTGTAAGCGGGCAAGGAGTGAAGTGTGAGGCGTGAGGAATATGGCCTGCCCCCTGTGGCGGTGAACTGGCAGGACGTCCCGTCATCTGCAGCGCATGGCACGCTGGTCAAGCCCTTGGGCGTGCAAGACTACGAGCCCACCTGGCACGCCATGCAGGCCTTCACCGACGCCCGCACTGCTGACACGCAAGATGAACTCTGGCTGCTGGAACACCCGCCGGTCTACACCCTGGGCCAGGCGGGCAAGCCGGAGCACATCCTGCAGCAGACCGATATTCCCATCGTCAAGATTGATCGCGGCGGCCAGGTGACTTACCACGGCCCCGGCCAGTTGATTGCCTATACCTTGCTGGACTTGCGCCGCAACAAGCTGGGTGTGCGTGAACTGGTACGCAAGCTGGAGCAAAGCGTGATCAACCTGCTGGCGGATTTTGACATTGAAGCCTACGGCAAGGTCGATGCGCCGGGCGTCTACGTACAGGACGCGCTGGGCGAGGCCAAGATCGCCGCGCTGGGTTTGCGCATCCGTAACGGCTGCGCGTTTCACGGCTTGTCGTTCAATGTCGGCATGGATCTGGCGCCGTTTGGCTGGATCAATCCTTGCGGTTATGCCGGTTTGCGTGTCGCGCAGCTTAATGATTACGGCTTTGCCGAGACACCCGCGTCGCTTGCGGGTAGAATGGCCGACAAAATTCTGCAACAAATCAACTGACTAACGAGCGGTCAACAAAACCCTGCTGGCAGCGTTGTGCTTCCTTGCCGTACTACAAGTACTGTCTTCGTTTCGCACGCCTCGCCATCACCGCTTCGCTGGGTTTTGTTAGCCGTTCCTGACCGGACAAAAGCCGGGAAGCTGCCGATGACCGAAGAGATCAAGACCGCCGCCGCATCCAATGCCGCAGGTGTGAAGCACAAGGGCGAATCCAAGACCGCCCGCATTCCCATCAAGGTTGTTCCGCTGGAACAAAAGCTCAAAAAGCCGGACTGGATCCGTGTGCAGGCGCCCAGCCTGAACAGCCGCTTTTACGAGATCAAGGACATCCTGCGCTCGCAGAAACTGCACACCGTGTGTGAAGAAGCGTCCTGTCCCAATATCGGTGAGTGTTTTGGTAAAGGCACCGCCACCTTCATGATCATGGGCGACATCTGCACCCGGCGTTGCCCGTTCTGCGACGTCGGCCACGGCCGCCCGAACCCGCTGGACGAAAACGAGCCGACCCATCTGGCCGAAACCATCGCCGCGCTCAAACTGCGCTACGTGGTGGTGACGTCGGTAGACCGCGACGACCTGCGCGACGGTGGTGCCCGCCATTTTGTGGAATGCATCAACAAAACCCGCGTGGCCAGCCCGGATACCCAGATTGAAGTGCTGGTGCCCGACTTCCGCGGCCGTCTGGAGATCGCCGTCGATATCTTTGGCGAAGGTCTGCCGGACGTGATGAACCACAACCTGGAAACCGTGCCGCGCCTGTACAAACAAGCCCGCCCGGGTGCGGACTACCTGCACTCGCTCAAGCTTCTGAAGGACTTCAAGGCAAAGTACCCGCATGTGAACACCAAGTCCGGCATCATGGTCGGCCTGGGTGAGACGGACGAGGAAATCCTGCAGGTGATGCGTGACATGCGTGATCACGACATCGACATGCTGACCATTGGCCAGTATCTGCAGCCCTCCAACGGCCACCTGCCGGTGCTGCGCTACGTGCACCCGGATGTCTTCAAGATGTTCGAAGAAGAAGCCTACAAGATGGGCTTCAAGCACGCCGCCGTGGGCGCCATGGTGCGTTCCAGCTACCACGCCGATCAGCAAGCCCACCACGCGGGCGTCGTCGCATAAACGCGCACGATTGCTGATTGCAGATGACGCCGGGCCTGTCCCGGCGTTATTTTTTGTTCATCCGTTCCTTGTCTGGAGTTTTCATGACTGACACGCCGCGCCACAAACTCACCATGACCGTGCTGATGATGCCGGAGATGGCCAATTTCTCTGGCAATGTCCATGGCGGGCAGTTGCTGAAATTGCTGGACGAAGTGGCCTACGCCTGCGCCAGCCGCTACGCCGGCACGTATGTCGTGACCTTGTCGGTGGATCAGGTGATGTTCAAGCAGCCGATTCACGTGGGCGAGCTGGTGACCTTTCTTGCCAGCGTGAACTACACCGGGCGGACCTCGATGGAGATCGGCATCAAGGTGATCGCCGAGAACATCCGCGAGCGGACGGTGCGGCATACCAATAGTTGCTATTTCACCATGGTGGCGATGGGGGATGATGGCAAGCCGGCGATGGTGCCGGAGATGGTGCCTTCGGATGAGGTTGAGCGGCAGCGCTGGCAGGATGCTGAGGGGCGGCGGGTGGCGCGGTTGAAGAAAAACGGGTGAAGGGGGGAGGGGCTTTGTGGGGTGGATTTGGAGCGAGGGTGACAATCCAGCCTGGCTGTTTTGAAAACCCTGAACCCCTGAACTGCTGTTAGCGCCTGACGGCGCGGGTGTTTTACATGTCGGGGGTTGCCCGACAGCAAGGCACTTTCTTTTGGGTCGCCAAAAGAAAGTACCCAAAGAAAAGGCGACCCCTGCGACGGCGCTCGCTGCGCGAGTTCCCTGTGCTTCTCGCAAGGCGCGGCTGGCTCGCGAGTTCGGCCTTTGGCCTACCGCTTCGCCTTGATCGCCGCGCCTTGCTGCGATGCTCGGCGCGGTCAAGGGGAGGGCAAGTCAAAAGCAACGACAACCCCGAACATCAACGGCAACTTCAAAAGCAACTTCAGAAGCAACTTCAGAAGCAACTGCAAACCATCCGCACGCAAGAATGATGGGTTTAGCCCACCACTTCGTCATTCCTGCGCAGGCAGGAATCCAGTCCGCAGCCCAATGGGCTGCCTTCGCCGGATTACCACCAATGTCTCGCTTGATCCCGTGGCGCTTGCAAGCACCGCAGCTGGATTCCGGCCAAGGTGGCCGCCGAGGTCCGGAATGACGAGTCAGTGGGGTGCGGGTTGGATTGCCGCTGCCACTGCCACTGCCACTGCCATGGGCAGGTACTGCTGTGGTTTGGGTTTTACCGTTGTTGTTGCTGTTGCTGTTGTCGTTGCAGTTGCAGTTGCCTTTGACTTTCCTCCCCCGTTAAAGCCAAGCGCCGAAGGAGTGGAGGGAGACCCAGGCTCCCGACTGACTGAGGGCAGCCCGGAGGGCCGCAGGGCTGGGGTCGCCTTTCTTTGCCTACTTTCTTTGGCGAAGCAAAGAAAGTAGGGTGCTCCGGCCACCGCCGGTATCAAATGCCTTTAAACCCGCGCCGAAGGCGCTAAAACATTCCTGGCACCCCCCAATCACCAGTCCGGCTCATTCTCCCCCCGCCACCTCAACGCAAACCCCAGCAAGAACAGCATCGTCCCGTAAGGCCACAGATCGCTGATCAACGCAGCCAACCCTCTGAAATGCATCAAATGCCCGTAGTTCCAGCGGAACAAGGGCAGGATGGCGGAGAGTTGCGGGGCCAGTGGCCACATCCAGCTCACCAGCACCGTGCAGAACAGGCATAGCGCGCCCACAAGGGCCCGCCAGGGGCGTTTGAGTTGCAGCAGCACCGCCAGCAAGGGCAGCGCGGCCAGGCCGCCCAGTACGACGTTATGGTTGATCCAGCTGAAAAAGTCGGACCATTTGAGCATGAGCCCGGCAAAGACGACCTTGCTGGCCAGTACGGCAGACAGCAAGGTCGCCACTGCCCATGGCGCCTGGCGGCTGTGGCGCATCAGCACGGACACAAACAGGCACACGCCCAGGGTGTTGAGCATCATGCCGCTGCCTTCCAGGATATCCAGGAACAGCGCGGGGTTGTTCAGCGGGGCGACGATGGGTTGGGGGATGCCGCGGGGTTCGTCGACCACGCCAAAGAAGGGGACGGAGGGGTCGAACTGGGTGATCAGCCACAAGCCAAGCCAGACCATGCCCCATTCCGCGCCAGCACCAGGAAACAGGTAAGAATGGCGGAATACCAGCCAGCGCCGTTGTGAGCGGCGCAGTACCAGCACCATCGAGATCGCCGCGCCGATGACGGCCCCTGCGCTATTGGAGAGGATGTCCATATTGGACGCCACCCGCGACGGGATGAACTGCTGCACGAACTCGACAAAGCACGAGGTGACGATGCCGATCAGCATTGCCAGCAAGGGGCCGGTCCAGCGCCAGCGGCGCAAGGCAAGGCCGGCTGACAGCCCCAGCGGCACATAGGCCAGCACGTTGATCAGGTTGTCGAAGAACGTGAAGTAATACGGCAGCGGGTAGGTATAGAAGGCGAAAACCGGCTCGCCGGTGAAACGCCAGCCGGCAAACGGGTAAAAAGAGACCAGCAGTACCACCAGCAGGTAGCACCAGAAGAAGTAGCTCGCCACGCGGGTGGGGGCGTTACGGCGGGCCAGGAAGCTGATGGGTGGGAGTGCGCGCATGAGGCAAACAAAAAGGGGTAGCCTGATCAGCTACCCCTCAAAGCTTACCGGGCGGTCTTCACTTCCGTCCAGAGGCGGTTCAGATCACGCAGCGGTTTGCCTTCCAGCGAGTTGAGCTGGTACAGCTTTTTCATGTTGTCCGCAGTCGGGAACACGGCGTTGACCTTCTTGATGTCCGGGTTCACGAACTGGGCGGCGGCGGCGTTCGGGTTGCCGGAACCGATCATGTTGGTCAGTTCGGACGAGTTCTTGCCATCAAGCATGAAGTTGATGAACTTGAACGCCAGATCCGGGCGCGGCGCACCCTTCATCACCATCATGTTGTCCACAGACAACGTGTTGCCTTCTTTTTGCAGCGTGTAGGCAATGTTGAACGGGCGCTTGGCGGTGTGGGCGTCGGTATTGGCCTGGAACATGTCGTTGGAGTAACCATGGGCCAGCCAGATGTTGCCGACGGTCAATTCCTTGATGTAGCTCTGGTTATTGAACGCAGCCCAGTACGGCTTGGCCTTGATGATGGTGTCCTTGGCCTTTTGCCACTGGTTGATGTCCGTGCTGTTCGGATTGAAACCGTTGTACATCATGGCGGCGGCGAACAGTTCTTTCGGGTCATCCAGCACGGTGACCTTGCCTTTGATCTTTTCCAGCACTTTCGGATCAAAAATAGCGGACCAGGACGTCGGGTCAATGCCCAGTTCCTTGATCTTCTTGTCGTTGTAGCCAATCAGCGTGGTGGTGAAGGCGTACGGTACGGAGTACACATTGCCCTTGTCGAACTGGCTGTTCATGAATGCCGGGTTCATGTTCTTCAGATTCGGGATCTTCGACTTGTCCAGCGGCTGCACCAGGCCTTGCTTGATCAGCGGCGGCAGGGCAAAACCGGTGGGCACCACGATGTCGTAACCCTTGGCGCCGGCAGCCAGCTTGGCCAGCATTTCTTCCATGGCGCCGTAGTAGTCCTGGACTACCTTGCACTTGCAGTCGGCTTCAAAGTGCTTGACCGTTTCCGGGGCGATGTAGTTGTTCCAGTTGTAGATGTGCAGCACGTCTTCAGCTTGCGCGTTGCCCATGACTGCACCGGCAGCCAGCATCAGGGCCAGAAACTGTTTTTTCACGGTTGATTACTCCGGGTCTGAATCCACAAGAAAAA
This sequence comes from Silvimonas iriomotensis, assembly GCF_014645535.1. Lineage (NCBI taxonomy): Bacteria > Pseudomonadati > Pseudomonadota > Betaproteobacteria > Neisseriales > Chitinibacteraceae > Silvimonas > Silvimonas iriomotensis. The sequence goes on along the minus strand of NZ_BMLX01000006.1, from coordinate 93,293 downwards.
GGCGCGCGATACGCTGTCGCACGCCCGAAAAACGGCGATTATGCCAGATCAACGCGTCAGTAAAACACGTGATCCGGCTTTGTCGTTTATTTGCTGATCTTGATTTCGGTCCAGGCCTGGTTCCAGGCGCGACGCGTCTTTGCGTCAAGGTCGGTCAGTTGCTCCAGCTTTGCCGCCTGTTGTGCGTTGGGGGCAATGGCGGGGACGGTTTTGAGGTCGGCCCGCACAAAGGGCAGGGCGGCGCTGTTGGGCGTGCCCGAGCCGATCTGGTTGGTGGTCTGCGCGGCGTTTTTGCCATCCAGCATGAAGTTGATGAACTGATGCGCCAGATCGGGTCGCGGCGCGTTGCGGGCCATGACAAAACTGTCTGCCGTCATGCCGTTGCCTTCTTTTTGCAGCGCGTAGTCAATCTGGAATGGCCGGCCGGCTTTTTGTGCGTCAGATCTGGCCTGGTACATGTCGTTGGAATACCCCAGGGCCAGCCAGATGTTACCCACCGTCAATTCCTTGATGTAGCTCTGGCTGTTGAACGCTGCCCAGTACGGCTTGGCCGCCTTGATGGTCCCGACGGCTTTTTTCAGCTCGGCCGGATTGGTGGAATTGGCCGAGAACCCGTTGTATCTGAGCGCCGCGCCAATCACTTCACGCGGGTCGTCCAGCACGGTGACTTTGCCTTTCATCTTCGCCAGGATTTTCGGGTCAAACACGGCCGACCAGGACGTCGGGTCCACGCCCAGTTCTTTCATCTTCTGTGCGTTGTAACCCACCAGCGTGACGGTGAAGTCATACGGCACCGAATACTGGTTGCCCGGGTCGATCTTCGTGTTGGCAAACGTGGGCGAGATATTCTTGAGGTTGGACAGCTTGCCGTGGTCCAGCGGTTGCAACAGGTTGAGTTTGACCAGCGGCGTGATGGCGTAATTGGCCGGGCCGATCACATCAAACCCTTTGGCGCCGGCCGAGAGCTTGGCCAGCATTTCTTCGGCCGAGCCATAGTAAGTGGCCTCGACCTTGCATTTGCACTGGGCCTCGAACGCCTTGACGGTATCGTCGCTGATGGCGTTGTTCCAGTTGAACACATGCAATACGTTATCGGCGCGGGCCACGCCGGTGATCAGACAAAGAGCGATCAGAAGTTTTTTCATGGAACCCCCAAAGACGTTGCCCGCCCCCTTGCGGGTGGCGGGCAACGGTATGCCGTACAAAAACGGGTAATCCCGTCAGTGACTGGCGCGCAAAGCGCCGGGGGCAATTTTGGCGGCGATCACGATCAAGGCCAATGTCAATAACATCAAAAGTGAAGAAATCGCATTCACTTCCGGCGTTACGGCGATCTTGAGCATGGAGTAGATCTGCAACGGCAGGGTAGACGCGCCCGCGCCGGCCACAAAGTAGGTGATCACAAAGTCATCAATCGACAAGGTGAACGCCATCAGCGCGCCGGCAATGATGCCCGGCAGGATCAGCGGGAAAGTGACCCGCCAGAACGCTTGCAGCGGCCCGGCACCCAGATCGCGTGCGGCTTCGACCAGAGATTCATCCATGCCTTGCAGGCGCGAACGCACCACAATCGCCACAAAGCCAATGCTGAAGGCAATGTGCGCCAGACCGATGGAGAGATACCCCATGGTGAAATTGAGCGCCACAAAGAACATCAGCAACGACAGCGCCATCAGGATTTCCGGAATGGCGATCGGCGTCAGCACCAGGATCGGCAGCAGTCTGAGCTTGTACTTGTACATGGCCAGACCGGCCAGCGTGCCAAAGAACGTGGCAAAGATGCTCGAGACCAGACCAATCAGCAGCGAGTTGCGCGCCGCCGTCAGCATCTGGTCATCGGCAAACAGCACGCCGTACCACTTGGTGGTAAAGCCGACCCACTCTGCGTTCAGGCGCGAATCATTGAACGAGTACACCACCACAATCACCAGCGGCAGGTACAAAAACGCGTAAACCAGCAGCGATGCGGCCCACAGCCATTTACTTTGCTTAGAGTGCATTACGCTTGCCTCCACGGCCCAGCACGGCCATCAAGCCGGCCATCAGCAGCACGGACAGGGTCAACATGATGGAGAGCACCGAGCCAAACGGCCAGTCGCGCGAATCCAGGAACTGCTGCTTGATGAGGTTACCGATCATGATGCCGTCCGTACCGCCCACGAGGTCAGGCACTGCAAAAATGCCCAGCGCGGGGATGAACACCAGCGCGGCGCCGGCATACACGCCCGGCAAAGACAGCGGCCAGGTGACTTTCCAGAACCGCTGCCAGCGGCTGGCGCCCAGATCCTGCGCGGCATCAAGCAAGGCCATGTCGTGCTTTTCCAGGTTGGCGTACAGCGGCAACACCATGAACGGCAAGTGCACGTAAACCAGCACGATGATCACGGCAAACGGCGTGAACAGGAACTGCTGCGGGGCAATGCCGATGAAACCCAGCGCGGTGTTCACCAGTTTGGCGAAATAACCCTGCGGGCCCAGGATGATCATCCAGGCGTACACGCGGATCAAAAAGTTGCTCCAGAACGGCAAGATCACCAGCAACACCAGCAGATCACGCCATTTCTTCGGGCTGCGGGCAATCAGCCAGGCCAGCGGGTACGAGGCCAGCAGGCACAAGAGCGTGGTCAGGAGCGCATAGCCAAACGACTTGATGAACAACTCGATGTACACCGCTTCCTGGAAGAAGCGGGCGAAATTGTCCAGCGTCAGGTAGTCATGCCAGTTATGGCTATTGACCAGCAGCACCTGCTTGCCGGTTTGCGGATCGGCACCAAACAGCGGCATCAGGCCGCCGTAATCGCCCGGGAACCGGAACGCGGCAAACGCCATCATTGCCGTGGGAATGGCAAAGAAGAAGATCAGATACAGCAGCGGTGGCCCGGAAATCAGCCACTTTGCCAGGTTCTTTGAACGTGTCATTTTCGTCTACGTCCTCAATCAAGCCAGCAAAAAGTGGCCGGCATCAAAGCGCCATGCCAGTTCTACCTGATCGTTGTCGTCAAAGAACCGCGCTCGGCCCGGTGCGGCGTTGGGCAGCATGGTTTCAATGCGCGTGCCGTTTTCCAGTTCAACGATGTACACGGTCACGTCGCCCAGATACAGACAATCATGCACCGTGCCCTTGAAGTGGATCTCATCGGGTACACCGGTCGGCAGCGTGGCGCCCAGCTTGATTTTCTCTGGCCGCAGCGTCAGCGTGCCTTGCTGGCCCACGGTGGCGCCGGCGACTGGCAGCACTTCAGCGGTGCCCACGCCGGCGATCTCCACCTTCATGCGGTCGGCAGCGATCTCGGTAATGGTGGCATCCAGCAGGTTGCACTGGCCGATGAAGTCCGCCACAAAGCGGCTCTTGGGGTAGCTGTAGATGTTCTCTGGCGCATCCAGTTGTTCCACCTTGCCCTGGCTCATTACGGCAATGCGGTGCGACAGCGCCAGTGCTTCGCCCTGATCATGCGTCACGTAGATAAACGTGATGCCCACTTCCTTTTGCAGGTTGATCAGTTCGAGTTGCATCTGCTCGCGCAGTTTGGCGTCCAGCGCAGATAGCGGTTCATCCAGCAGCAGCACGCGCGGGCGGTTCACCAGGGCGCGGGCAATGGCCACACGCTGGCGCTGGCCGCCAGACAGTTCATGCGGGAAACGACGGGCAAACTGCGTCAGGCGCACGTCTTCCAGTACTTCGGCCACGCGGGCCTTGATCTGGTCTGCCGGCACCTTGGCCATCTTCAGCGGAAACGCCACGTTATGTTCAACCGTCATATGCGGGAACAGGGCGTAGCTCTGGAACACGGTGTGAACCGGGCGCTTTTCCGGCGGCACGCCATTGAGCGGCTGACCATCCAGCAGCAACTGGCCTTCATCGGGTTCTTCAAACCCGGCCAGCATGCGCAGCAGCGTGGTTTTGCCGCAGCCCGACGGGCCCAGCAGGGTAAAGAATTCGCCCGCCTCAACACTCAGGCTGACATGGTTGACGGCGGTGAAATCGCCGAAGCGTTTGACCACGTCCCGAATTTCAAGCAAAGCCATGATCTTTCCCGGAAAAAAAACGGCGGCCATTTTACCCAGGAAGCGGCTAAAAGGGGCACAAGTTTTTGTTTAATATGTATTTGTTGCTGTCTATCGCAGTTTGCCCAAAATTGAAATTCGTGCCAATTCATTGACTTGCAACAATCCTTTCCCGCGTAGCCAGCAAGGCCGGCTGTCAGAAGCCCTTTTACAACGCCACAACCCGCGCGGCCAGCGGCCCTGCACGGTATGATGAACGCCTGGCGGCTGCGGCTGGCCGATCTTCTGTTGTTGTCACGGATTACCCCTGGAAAACCTGATCATGATGGACTGGAACCGCCTCCTGAGTGCCGACCGGCTGGGCGCGTCACGCCTGCCCGCGCACGACGCGGAAATCTCGCGCAGCGATTTTCACAAGGATCACGATCGCATCGTGTTTTCTTCGCCGTTTCGCCGCCTTGGCCGCAAAACGCAAGTCCACCCGCTGACCGAAAACGATCACGTGCACACCCGGCTGACGCATTCCATTGAAGTGGGCTGCGTCGGCCGCAGTCTGGGCATTCTGGTGGGTGAAAAACTCAAGGATCGCTTGCCCGGACACATTTCGCCCTACGATCTGGGCGCGATCATCCAGGCGGCTTGCCTGGCCCATGACATTGGCAACCCGCCATTCGGCCACGCAGGTGAATACGCCATCCGCGACTGGTTCCGTCGCGACGAGCACGCGTACCTGTTGCAAAACCTGACCGCCGACGAGCGCCGTGACCTGCAGACGTTTGAAGGCAATGCCCAGGGTTTCCGGGTGGTGACGCAACTGGAAAACCACCGGTTTGAAGGTGGCATGCGACTGACGTTTGCCACGCTGGGCGCCACGCTCAAATACCCGTGGACCAGCGAGCACGCGGGCGAAAAAGGCAAGTTCAGTTGCTACCAGTCAGAACAGTCCTTGCTGGACGAAGTGGCGCACACGCTGGGTTTGCCGCTGATCGCGCCGGGCAAGTGGGCCCGCCATCCGCTCTCTTACCTGATGGAGGCGGCCGACGATATTTGCTACGCCATTCTTGATCTGGAAGACGGCATCGAGATCGGCATGCTGCCCTACGAAGTGGTCGAGCCCATGTTGCTGAAGATTTGCGGCGGCGATCATGAACTGCTGCGGCTGGAAGTGGCCGCCGCGCCTTCTACCCGGCGCAAGATTTCGCTGCTGCGGGGCAAGGCCATTGGCCGTTGCGTACAGGAAGTGGCCGAGGCCTTTATCAAGGTGTACCCGCGCTTGATGGAAGGCAGTTATCAGGGTGATCTGATCAACGATTGCCCGGCCAGCGTGCGCCACGGCATTGCCGAGTCCAAACAGCTCGCCCGGGAGCGGATTTTCAACGCCCGGCGCAAAGTGGAGATCGAAGTCGGCTCCTTCACTTGTCTGGATATCTTGCTTGATGCATTCTGCAACGCCGCTTACCAGCTGAAGATTTCGCCGGAGCTGCCGTTTCGCATGAAGCGCATTCTGGACCTGATGGAATACAACGCGCCGAAGAAAGAATGGCCGATCTATCAGACCTACCGGCGGGTGCTGGATTTCATCGGTGGCATGACAGACAACTATGCGACCTACCTGGCACAGCAAGTCGGCGGGATGGGGCGCTAGGTTGCGGGGAGAGGCGCGTGGCTGGTAGCCGGCACTGCGCGCTCAGCACACCATGTCGTCATTCCTGCGCGGCAGGAAGCTGGTACGCAAGATGGATCCGGGGCGATGCCCCTGGGCGGGTTTAAGACCCAAGGCCCGATGAAGGCCCGGATGTAATGAGATCAGGCGCAATCGCACCTGAGCACCACCAGATGAGCAAAAGAACAATGAAATTGCAGTTACTGACCGCGATGCTGATCGCGGTCTCCTTGTCGGCGTGCAGTGTCGTCACGACGACGGTCGCGGTGGGGGCCGCGGCGGTGAACGTGGCGGCGACCACCGTCAACGTTGCTACCACCACCGCCGGCGTAGCCTGGGATGTGGGCAAGGCGGGGGTGAATGGCGCGGCCTGGGCGGTCGATAAAGCCACGTCGACCTCGGCACCGGCCCAGAGCCCGGTGCATGCCACGGAAACCGTGGCCGCGCCCTGAGCCAGCCTCAGGCGGCGGCGGTCAGGCCCGCTTGCAGCGGCAGGCGGATGATCATGGCCAGGCCGCCTTCGGCCCGGTTGGTGGCGGTGATGGTGCCGCCATGCGCCTGTACCGCGCGCTGGGCAATGGCCAGGCCCAGGCCATAACCAGGCTGGCGGTTCTCGCCATCCAGTTGCACAAAGGGCTGGAACATCAACTCAAGCTGCTCTTCCGGCGCGCCCGGGCCCTGATCGGCCACGCTGATCTGCAGGGTGTGACCGGCATCGGCCAACTGCACGGCCATATCGATGCGCTGGCCCGGTCGTGAGTATTTAAGCGCGTTGCGCACGACGTTTTCCACCGCGCGGTACAGCGGCTCTGCCCGGCCACGCAAAATGGCTTCCTGATTGTCCAGCGCCGGGTCCATGCTGAGCGCGATATCGACACCGGCGTTTTCCGCTTCAAAACGTGCATCAGAGACAATGGCATCCAGCAGTTCGATCATGTCGAAATAATGATCCGGATCGCCTGCGCCTGCGGCTTCAAGGCGCGACAAGGTCAGCAGTTCGCCCACCAGTTCATCCAGCCGTTTGGACTCGCGTTCAATGCGGTCCAGACTCGTCATCAGGTTATCGGGCTGCTTGCGCGCCAGACCCACTGACACCTGCAGGCGTGCCAGCGGTGAGCGCAACTCGTGCGAGACGTCGTGCAGCAACTGGCGCTGTGAATGCACCAGTTGCTTAAGGCGTTCGGCCATGCGGTCAAAGTCATGGCCCAGATCGGCAATTTCATCGCGACGGCGGCCCATGCGCGGGGCGATGCGCTCATCCAGATCGCCATTGGCCACCCGGTCAAACGCACGCTGCAGCAGGCGGATAGGGCGGGTCAGATACCAGGCCAGCAGCGCGCTGAAAATCAGGCTGCCAAAGGCGCCCAGCCACAACATTTGCGGCGGTAGCCACTGCCGTGGTGGCGTGCGGCGCACAAAGTTTTCGTCCAGCACGGCAAAGATCATCAACTGGCGGTGATCCGGCGTTTCGGTCTGCAACACGCTGGGCATGTTCTGATCGGGTTCGCCGGCGGCCGGGGGCGGATTGTGCAGCAGATAATCACGCGCCATGGCCAGCGCCCGCGCGGGCACGGGGCGGTCGAACACGTCTTTGCCATCGGCATCGACGGCCAGCAGGTTGGTTTTTGCAAAATGCGGCCAGCTGCGCGAGACCTCACGCAGGGCTTCGACGCCACCGTAATGCAGCACGCTGGCGGTAGAACTGGTCAGTACCGACATGCGCGGGTTGGTAGCCAGCGCATCTTGCATGCCGGCGCGCTGTTCATCGTAAATGGCAAAAATGGCGGCAACGCCAAAGAACACGCAAATGAGCGTGAGCCAGAATCCGATCAGGATTTTCCAGAACAGACGACCTTTGGGCATATTCATTCAGACTCGGAAATGAAAGAACGCAACGCAGTGGTTATTCGGTTTGCCATTGATAACCGATCCCGCGCACGGTCTGGATCGGGGTGCGGCCATCGGGGTAGTTGCCCAGCTTTTGCCGCAGATTGCTCATGTGCACGTCCACGCTGCGGTCAAACCGGGTAAACGGCCGGCCCAGCGCTTGTTCGCACAATTCGTTCTTGTTCAGCACCTTGCCCTGCGCGCGCAAGAGCATTTCCAGCAGGTTGAATTCAGAACTCGTCAGATCCAGCGCCTGGCCATCCAGTTCGGCCCGCCGATACGCCGGATGCAATTGCAAACGGCCCGATACCAGCGGGATGTTGGGGTCTTCTTCCGGCGTTTCCACACTGCCGGTGCGGCGCAGGATGGCGCGCAGCCGGGCCACGAGTTCGCGCGGCTGGCAAGGTTTGGGGACGTAATCGTCCGCGCCCAGTTCCAGGCCGATAATGCGGTCGATATCGTCGCCTTTGGCAGTCAGCATGATGACCGGAATGCGGCTTTTTTCGCGAATCTGTCGCAATGTTTCGATGCCACCCATGCGCGGCATCATCACGTCGAGCACCATGATGGCGTATTTGCCCGACAGCGCAGCGCTCACGCCGGCCTCACCGTCGTGTACGGCATCGGCTTCAAAACCCTCCGTGCCAAGATATTCCTTGAGCATGGTGCAGAGCTCGGTGTCATCGTCCACCAGCAAAATGCGCATGATGTTCTCCCTTGATTTCTTTCTTTGTCACAGCAGCCCGACGGGTTGGTCCGTTCTCTTGCGCAAACCTGGCCCGAGAGAATAAACGCAAGCGGATCAACATGTTCGCCGCCGTGCTTCTGGCGTGATCCGGTTCACATCTTCACCGAAAAAGCCCCCATAAACCAGTCTGCAAGGCCCCGCTTTACGCAATCTTTGCACTTTGATAACCCACCTTTACCAACGGGCCGCGCATAGTGGAATCACGCCAGACGGCAACGGCAAGGCACACCGCCCCACCGGCCGTAAACGGCGATTCCACTTTTTGGGAGATCACCATGTTGAAGATTAAATACCTGATTGGCGCTGCCGTAGTCGCTGCTGGCTTCGCCGCTGCGCCTGCCATGGCCGGTGGGCATGTATCGGTCAGCATCGGTCTGGGGCTGCCGATACCGGTTGCACCTGTTGTGGTCGCCCCGGCCCCGGTCTATTACGCCCCGCCGGCACCGGTGGTGGTGGCACCCCGCCCGGTCTACGTGGCACCGCGCCCTGTTTATTACGCCCCGCGTCCTGTGTACGTGGCGCCGCGCCCGGTTTATTACCGTCCGGCCCCGCAGCGTTGGGACAACCACCACGACAACGGCTGGCATAACGGCCGCAACGACTGGCGCGGCTGATACGGCAAAACGCCGACTGAAAAGGCTTGATACTTAACTTTACTTCACCTTTTCAATCGGTTAACACCACTTAACAAAAGGGGGCCGGATAATGCAAACATCGCCGGCAGACCCCTGCCAGACCCGATAAAACCAGGTTGTATACAAAGGAGCGAACCATGTTCAAGACTCGTAATCTGTTGACCGCTGTTGTAGCTGCTGTTGCTTTGGGTGGTGCCATGACAGCCGCGTTTGCTGATGATGCTGCCGGCGGCAACCCGCCTCCGCCTCCGGGCCATCACATGCGCGGTGGCCCGCACGGCCCGCATGATGGTTTCTTCTTCAAGGACCTGAACCTGACTGACGCGCAAAAGGCCCAGATCAAGCAATTGATGCAGGCTAACCGTCAGAACATGAAGCAGGAAATGGACACCATGCGTGCTTCGCGTCAGCAAGAGCAGGAGCTGCTCTTCTCGGCAGACTACAGCGATGCCAAGGCAGATCAACTGGCCCAGGCCGATGCGCAGCAAATGGTGGCTGCCCGTGCTGCCCGCATCAAGTTCCAGCATCAGCTCTACGCCGTGCTGACCCCGGCCCAGCAGCAACAACTGCAGGCCAAGCAAAAAGAGCGTGAAGCCAAGATGGAACAATGGCGCGCCAAGCACGACCAGAAGGGCGATGCTCCGCAACAGTAAGCAGTAAACCAGGGCGCCCGCTCAGGCTCCCGGGTACAAAAAAAGCCACGGCAGTTGCCGTGGCTTTTTTTTTGGGCACCCGGGGCGGGCATTGCAGCCTGCCCTGATCCCCGGTGTGCTTAATGCGCCAGAATCTTGGACAAAAACGCCTGCGCACGTTCAGAGCGCGGGCTGCCAAAGAATTCATCCTTGTTGGCGTCTTCAATGATCTGGCCGCGATCCATGAAGATCACGCGGTTGGCCACTTTACGGGCAAAGCCCATTTCGTGGGTCACGCACATCATGGTCATGCCTTCGCGGGCCAGTTCGACCATGACATCCAGCACTTCGTTGATCATTTCCGGGTCCAGCGCGGAGGTCGGCTCGTCAAACAGCATGGCGATCGGGTCCATGGCCAGCGCGCGGGCGATGGCCACACGCTGCTGCTGACCACCGGACAACTGGCCCGGGTGCTTGTGCGCATGCGCTTTCAGACCAACGCGATCCAGCAGCTTCAGGCCTTTCTCGATCGCGGCATCCTTGTTGCGACCCAGTACCTTGATCTGCGCCAGCGCCAGGTTCTCGGTAATGGTCAGGTGCGGGAACAGTTCAAAGTGCTGGAACACCATGCCAACGCGGCTGCGCAGCTTGGGCAGATTGGTTTTCGGATCGCCCACTGAGGTGCCATCCACGGCAATGGTGCCTTGCTGGAACGCTTCCAGACCATTGACGCACTTGATCAGGGTGGATTTACCCGAGCCGGACGGACCGCACACCACGACCACTTCGCCTTTTTGCACTTCGGTAGAGCAATCGGTCAGCACCTGGAAGTCGCCGTACCACTTACTGACGTTCTTGATGGAGATCATACGGTCATCCTTTTTTGCAGATGCTTCACCAGGCGCGAAGCGGAAAAGCTGATCACGAAATACACGACACCGGCCAGCAGGATGTACTGCTGCAATTCACCGGTGATGTTGCCTTTGGAATAGGCCACGTTAAAGAAGTCGAGCACGCCCACTGCGTACACCAGCGAGGTATCCTGGAACAGGATGATCGACTGTTGCAGCAGCAGCGGCGTCATTTTGCGGAACGCCTGTGGCAGCACCACCAGACGCATGGTCTGGCCATAGGTCATGCCCAGCGCGTAGGCCGCGTTCATCTGGCCGCGAGAGATCGACTGGATACCCGCCCGCACGATCTCGGCGTAATAGGCGGCCTCGAACATGGTGAAAGCCACGAGGCAAGAGGTAAACGCGCCGATCGGGCGGTTGGTGCCGGTGACCCAGCCAATGATCAGCGGTACGGCAAAGTAGAACCACGAGATCACCATCAAAAGGGGGATCGAGCGGAAATACGTGACGTACGCGCCACCCAGGGCGGCCAGCGTCTTGTTGTGCGACAGGCGTGCCAGCGCCAGCAAGGTGCCCAGCAACATGCCGCCGACGACGGCCATGACCAGCATCTGCAACGTGACTTTCATGCCTTCCCACAGACCGGGCAAGGAGCCTTGCAAATCAGAAAAATGCAGCATCTTATTTGCCTCCCAGTGCGATCAGGCCCGGCACGCGCAGGCGTTTTTCCACCCAGCGCATGAAGAACATCAGCAGCATGTTCACCGCAAAGTAAATCAGGGTGCCCAGCGTGTAGGCCTCAAACTGGTTGGCCGTGAAGTCCACCAGTTGTTTGGTTTGCGCCAGCAGTTCGGGCAAGGCGACGAGCGAGGCCACGGAGGAGTTCTTGATGATGTTCAGGAACTCGGAAGTAAGCGGCGGAATGATGATCCGGAAAGCCTGCGGCAGCAGCACCTGGCGATAAACCTGCGGCAAGGCCAGACCCAGTGCCAATGCGGCGTTGGTCTGACCCTTGGGCAGGGCCTGAATACCGGTACGCACCTGTTCACAGACGCGGGCGGCGGTAAACAGCCCCAGACAGACCGTCACCGTGATAAAGGCGTTGGTGACGGGCGAAATATCCTGTTTGAGCCAGTTGGAAAGATTGTCCGGCAACCAGTCTGGAATCACGTAGTACCAGACAAACAGCTGCACCAGCAGCGGCACGTTACGAAACAGATCGACATAGGCGCCAGCAACGCGCGACACGATCTTGCCCGGCACAGTACGCATGACGCCCAGCACGGTCCCCAGAATGAGCGCGATAACCCACGCCGACAGTGCCACGCCCAGCGTCATCATCAAACCGGACACAAACCAGTTCAGATAGATTTCGCTGCCGACACCAGTGGGCTTGAAAAAGACGCCCCAGTCCCAGTGGTAATGCATGTTGTTCCCCCTTTTCAAGCCTGAGCGGCTGACAAAAACCGGCTGGCCTCATGCCAGGTTCTGACTGCGCGGGTTTTTGTCAGCCGCTCTGTGCGGAACAACGGCCCGAGGGTTCAGGCCGTTGCTGTGCATACTGATTTCTTTATGACAAAAAAGGGGGCGGTTCGCCCCCTTTGTGCGGGAGTGCAGCTGTTACATCTGCTCCGCCGACTTGTCAGTCGGGTTGGCAATCAGTTGCTTGAGCTCATCGCTCATCTGGAAGTTCAGGTTCAGGCCCTTCGGCGGGATGGGTTGCTGGAACCACTTGGTGTAGATCTTGTTGATCTCGCCAGACTTGTAGGTGGCCTTCAGGGCATCGTCCACCACCTTCTTGAACTGCGGATCTTCACGGCGCATGGAGCAACCATAGATTTCATACGATTGCGGCTTGCCCACGATGGTCCAGTCAGACGGGGTCTTGGCCTTGGCCATTTCGCCGGCCAGCAGCGCGTCGTCCATCATGAAGGCCACAGCGCGGCCGGATTCAAGCATCAGGAAGGACTCGCCGTGATCCTTGGCGCTGATGATGTTCATGTTCATCTTCTTGTCGACGTTCATGGCCTTCAGCAGACGCTCGGAAGTGGTACCGGCAGTGGTCACCACGTTCTTGCCCGTCAGGTCAGAGAAATCCTTGATGCCGGACTTCTTGCTTACCAGGATACGGGTACCGATTTCAAACATGCCTACCGAGAAAGCGACTTGCTTCTGGCGTTCAATGTTGTTGGTGGTGGAGCCGCATTCGAAATCGACGGTGCCGTTGGTCACCAGCGGAATACGGGTCTGGGAGGTCACCAGGTTATAACGCACGTTCAGGTTGGGCATGTTCAACGTCTTCTTGACGTTGTCCACAATCTTGGCGGCCAGGTCCATCGCGTAACCAACCGGTTTTTGCTGGTTGTCGTAGTACGCAAACGGAATGGAAGAATCACGGACACCGACGACGATCTCGCCGCTCTCCTTGACCTTCTTCAGTGTGCCGTTCAGTTCTTCGGCATGAGCGAGGGACATGCTACAGAGAGCAGCAAGGGCAAGCGCGGCGGGCACAAGTTTGAACATTTTATTCTCCACTGACTGTGACGGGTTATGACGGCAGTATAGGGACGCATTGTTTCAAACGCCCTTGGTGATATCCCTGAATTGCAAAGGGGGTTTGCAGCGTTGCGTGGACACAGTTTCTTTTGGTCTTGATATAGCTGCAACTTGCGGATTTTACTAATGAAAAAGCGAAGGGCCAGCGGTTGGCCGGCCCCCTGAAAGTGCATGAGCGCACCTTATCCGTGCATGGGGGCCAGGATCTGTCGCAGGAACTGGCGCGTGCGCTCGTGTTGCGGATGCTGGAAGAAAGTTTCTGGCGCACCTTGTTCGAGCATCTCGCCGTGATCCAGAAAAATCACCCGGTCGGCGACTTCGCGGGCAAAGCCCATTTCGTGTGTCACAACCATCATGGTCATGCCTGATTCGGCCAGACCCTGCATCACTTTGAGCACTTCACCGATCATTTCCGGGTCCAGCGCGCTGGTCGGTTCATCAAACAACATGACCTTGGGTTGCATGGCCAGGCCGCGGGCAATGGCCACGCGCTGTTGCTGGCCGCCGGACAACTGGCTGGGGTAGGCATCGCGTTTGTTCGCCAGGCCCACGCGTTCGAGCAACTCCATGGCGCGCTGGTCGGCATCGCTTTTGCTCATCTTGCGGACACGGATCGGCGCCAGCGTGATGTTTTCCAGCACTGACAAGTGCGGGTAAAGATTGAAATGCTGGAAGACGAAGCCGACTTCTTCGCGCAGGCGGTTGATATCGGTCTTCGGGCTGTTGACCTGAACGCCGTCAACCCAGATTTCGCCATCGTTGATGGCTTCGAGCTGGTTGATGGTGCGGATCAGCGTGGACTTGCCCGAACCCGACGGGCCGCACACCACCACGACTTCGCCCTTTTTCACTTCAAGGCTGATGTTCTTGAGCACATGGTGATCGCGGCCATACCACTTGTTGACCTGGTTGAAGCGGATCATGGTGCTGTCTTCAGCGTTCATTGGCGATGCCCGGTTGATATTGGGTTCAGTGGCCGGAAGCACCGGCCGGTTCATGACTGGAAGTGACTGAATTTACGGCAATCCAGACGCTTTGACCACGCGGGTTATCGCTTACGCAGCAGTGTTGCCGCGCTGGGCAAACAGCCAGTTGGCCAGACGCACATATTGCTCCACCGTGATCTGTTCCGGGCGCTGGGCCGGATCAAGTTCAAGCGCCAGCAACTGGGCGTCATCGACCACACCGCGCAGGTTATTGCGCAGGGTTTTGCGGCGCGCGGCAAAGGCGGTCTGCACCAGTTTTTCCAGCGTCGGCATATCGTCAACCGGCCAGGGCGGTGTCGGCCACGGGATCATGCGGATGACAGCGGAGTCAACCTTGGGCGGCGGGTAGAACGCGCCCGGGGGCACATCCAGCATGTATTCGGTGGCAAAGCGCACTTGCAGCATGATCGAAAGACGACCGTAATCGGCCGTGCCAGGCTCGGCGGCGATGCGTTCAACCACTTCTTTTTGCAGCATGAAGTGCATGTCGGCAATGGCATCGCCAAACTCGGCCAGGTGAAACAGCAGCGGCGTCGAAATGTTGTACGGCAGGTTGCCGGCCAGCCGGATGCGTGAACCCGGTGCGATTTCCCGCGCCAGGGTGCCGAAGTCGAACTGCAAGGCATCCACATTATGGATGGTCAGTTGTTCGGGCTTGAAGCGCTGCTGCAGGTGGCTGACGATATCGCGGTCGATTTCCACCACATGCAAATGACCGGCGCGCGCCATCAGGGGCTCGGTCAGCGCGGCCAGACCGGGGCCGATCTCCACCAGGGGCTCGCCCGGTTTGGGATCAATACAGTTGACGATGTCGTAGATCACGCCCTGGTCTTGCAGAAAATTCTGCCCAAAGCGTTTGCGTGGAATATGGCCCATGCGGTTACCTGAAAGCGTGAAAAAGGCAAATACCCGATCCGGCATGACTGGCGCGGCCAGCATGCGTCAGGGGTGTCTGCTCAGTGATTATGGGGCAGCCCGGCTCTTTGCGTGGGCCAGTTCGATGGCCAGTTGCGTTGCGGCCACGAGGCTGCCCGCATCGGCCTTGCCGGTCCCGGCCAGATCCAGCGCAGTGCCGTGATCGACCGAAGTACGAATGATGGGCAGACCCAGCGTGACGTTGATGCCGCTGCCGAAACTGGCGAACTTGAGCACCGGCAAGCCCTGGTCGTGATACATGGCCAGCACGGCATCGCCGCGTTGCAGCTGCGCCGGGTTGAACAGGGTGTCGGCGGGCAGGGGGCCGATCAGCAGCATGCCCTCGGCCCGCAGTTTTTCCAGCGTCGGCGTGATGATGTCGATTTCTTCATGGCCCAGATGCCCGGACTCACCCGCGTGCGGGTTCAGGCCGGCGACCAGGATGCGCGGCTGGGCAATGCCGAATTTGTGGGTCAGATCCGCGTGCAGGATGCGCAGCGTTTCGGTCAGGCTTTGTGCCGTAATGGCCGCTGGCACGTCCTTGAGTGGCAGATGCGTTGTCGCCAGCGCGACGCGCATTTGCTCGCACGTGAGCATCATGACCACGCGCGGCGTGTGGGTGCGCTCGGCCAGGTATTCGGTGTGGCCGTAGAAGAACTTGCCACTCTGGCTGGTTTGCCCCTCGTTGATCACGCCCTTGTGCAGCGGCGCAGTCACGATGGCGGCGAACTCGCCCGCCATGCAGCCATCGACCGCGCGATCCAGCAGATCAAGCACATGCTGGGCATTGCGGGTATCAAGCTGGCCGGCAGTAACCGGAGCGGCCACCGGTACATGCAGTACCGAGACCGGCGCGTTGCCTTCTGGCGTGTAGGCCGGCCATTGGCCCGCGCTACCCACGCAGGCCGCGCGCGCTTGCAGCAGGTCCCGGTCGCCCAGCAGTACCAGTTGCGCCGGCAGGTTCATCTGCCCCAGCGCGGCGAGCAACTCCGGGCCAATGCCGGCGGGCTCGCCACTGGTGACGGCAATGCGGGGCAGATTAGACATGCGTGGCGTCAATCCCGGCTTGGGTTTATTCGTCTTTCAGGCGGATATCGACATACGCGCTATCACGCATCTGACGAGCCCAGTTTTCGTACTGTTCGTCGGCCTTGCGCTTGCGCAACTCGTTGCGCACGGACAGGCGTTCACGATCTTCGGTGACATCCTGATCACGGCGTTCGATCACCTGGATCAGGTGGTAGCCAAACTGGGTATGCACCACCTGGCTCAGTTCGCCCGGCTTGAGTGCGTTCATGACTTGTTCAAACTCGGGTACGGTCTCGCCCGGGTTGATCCAGCCCAGATCACCACCCTTGCTGGCGCTGCCGTCTTCAGAGAACGCACGGGCCATGTCTTCAAACTTGGCGCCTTGCATGATGCGGTCACGAATCTGCTTGAGCTTGGCCTGGGCTTCGCCTTCAGACACCAGTTCGGTCGGGCGGATCAGGATGTGGCGCACGTGGGTTTGTTGCACCACTTGATGGTTTTCCTGCTTGCGCACTTCCATCAGTTTCACAAGCTCGAACCCGGACGGGCTGCGGATGATGTCGGTAATCTGGCCCGGTTGCATTTGTTGCAACAGGGCGACCATTTGCTCCGGCAGGCTACCTGCGGCATACCAGCCCAGTTGACCACCTTCGGTGGCGTCTTTGGCGGTGGAGTATTGCGCGGCAACGGTACCGAAATCCTGACCGGAATTAACGGCCTGGCGGGCGGCAACAATCTTGTTGCGACGGGCCTGGACTTCATCGGGCGTGGCGTTTTCCGGCACGGAAATCTGGATATGGGCCAGACGATAATCCATTTGCGGCTTGTTGGCGTTCAGCTTGAGGTATTCGTTGACCTCGGCATCCGACACCGACACACGGTTGTCCACTTCACGCTGACGCAGACGCTGCAGGATCATCTCGGTACGGATTTCCTTGCGGAACTGCGCCCAGGGAATGCCTTGACCTGTCAGTGCGGTACGGAATTCCGGCAGGCTCATCTTGTTCTGTTTGGCCAGTGCGGCGGTCGCCTGATCGAGCTGGGCGTCGTCGACCTTCATGCCGGTCGAGGCGGCAAACTGCACTTGCACCTGTTCGTTGACCATCCGTTCGAGCACCTGGTGTTGCAGGATGTCGGTCGGCGGTTCCGGAATGTTCTGTTGCTTCAGATTCTGTTTGACCTGGGCGACCCGGGCAGAGAGTTCGTTCGCCGTAATGACATCGTGATTGACCACTGCGACGATGCGGTCCACGGTCTGGACCTCGACCGCGCGGGAGACCGGTGCTGCAACAGAGAACACCAGAGCAACCAGCGCGAAAATAGAGCTCAGCTTCATAAAGTCGATCACTTGTTAGAACTACTAAAGATATCGGAATAACCCGGAATAGCCGTCCGCAGCGCAGAAGTCGGGTTGGTGCCCAGCCCGCCCAGCGCGCCCAGTTGAAGCAGGACATAGTACGTGTTGCTGGTGCCGCCGTCAGTCGTGACATAACGTTGCGCTGCCAGTCGCAGCGCCCAGCAGCCCGCATTGTATTCAACCCCGGCCAGCGTATCCAGAAAACGGTTCGGGTCAGACTGGATGAGTGAATAGTTGACGTGGCCGATGCCGTACCAGCCGGCACCCAGCGGCCACTGGCCGGACAGATCAATCTGTTTGGTCAGCGGGTTGGTATACGTGCTGTAGATGTAACGCAGGTTGAACACCTTGGCCGTATCCGGGCGCCATTGCAGGCCGAACGAATTGTACGAGGTGGTGTGATCCTGCAGGTTGTACTGGATTTCGTACTGCGCATTGAGCTTGCGGATGACTTCGCCACCCAGCGAGACCAGAAGGTCAGACTTGCTGCTGTTGGGCAGTTCACTGTTATCCAGCGAGACGCGCGGGCTCTGGAAATAAAAGCGCTGGCCGATGGTGGCGTTCAAGCGCTCAATACCCGTATCGGATTCAAAAATCCGCGAGGTCAGCGCCACCGTGATCTGGTTGGCATCGTTGATCCGGTCGTTACCGGTGTAGCGGTTTTCCGAGAACATCTGCGAGTACGAGAAGTCCGTCAGTGCCGAATCGAAATTAGGCAGGTTGGACTGGTCTTTGTACGGGATATACAGATAGTAGGCGCGCGGTTCCAGCGTCTGGGTAAAGCTGTCGCCCTGGATATCCAGATCACGCTCGAACACAAGGCCGCTATCAAGACTCATGATCGGCAGCACGCGGTTTTCGCTGCCAAGGCTGGTGCCGTCCGGGTCAGACAACTGATAGTTGGTCGCATGCACGCCAATCTTGGGCGTGATAAAGCTGTACGACGTCAGGAACGGCACGGACACGCTGGGGTAAACCCAGGTGCGATACCCGTTGGTTTCGCTTGGATGCGTGAAGTTGGTGAATTCGGCCTGGACGTTGGTCTGGATCCGGCCGTCCATGAACGTGGGCGATGTGCCAAACGAAACCTGCGGCGACAAGGCATACGGAATGGCAATCGGATTGACGGTGCTTTGCAGCGTCTGATAGTGCAACCAGTTGACCGACGCGCCCCAGCCGTCGCCGCCGTAGCTCAGCACACCCTGGCGGGGCAGGTTGGTCTGCGAGGCGACTGCGGCACGGTCGCCAAAGTCGTTGAAGTAGTTGTCGTCCGAGACCTTTTCGATATCCAGCGACAGATGCAGGCGATCGGTCAGGTTCTGCGAGTGTTTCCAGAAAATATCGTAGCGCGTCATGTCGGCTTCTTTATCCTGCAACGCGTCGGTGCGCAGGATGCCGTTGTAAGTAGGTTCCAGATAACGGAACTCGGCGCCAACCATCAGACCCCGGCGGCTGAAATAGCGCGGGTAGAAGGTGGCGTCCATGTTGGGCGCGATATTCCAGTAATACGGGAGGGTCAGGTCAAGACCGTTCCGGTTGTTCAACGCCAGCGCCGGGGCCAGGAAGCCGGATTGGCGCGCGTCGCTCAACGGGAAATTGATGTACGGCATGTACAGGATCGGCGTGTCGTAGAACGTGATCCAGGCGTTGGTCGCCTCGCCTTTGTTCGTGTTGTAGTCCAGCCACATATTGTTGGCGTGGATAAACCAGTCATCATTGCCCACCGGGCAGGTGGTGAAGCGACTCTTTTGCAGGTGGTACTGCTTGTCGCCTTCAAACAGCAGGGTCACCGCATCGCCACGTCCCAGACCCTGGGCGATCTGATAGTCCGGATCGGACATCGAGCCTTCCTTGCGATCCATGTAGTAGTCAAGCTCGTGACCCTTCATGACATCGCCCTGATGCTCCATGCGCACGTTGTCGCCGGCTTTCAGATGCTGGTCGTTCTGATCGTAGGTGGCCCAGTCGGCGTAGTAGTACTCGTCACCCTTGGTGATCTGCACATCGCCCGTGGCTTTGGCGTTATCCGGTTGCTGACCCTCGACGTGATCGGCCTCGATCGAGATCGGCACCTCTTGGGTCGAAGCGTCATCAGCAGCGTGTGCAAGCGCGCTGAAGAGTGCAAACATCAAGACTGAGCAGCGAAAGGGAGGAGTGGCAAACATGCGGGCCGGGGCGACGTGCTGATAGAATTGCCGGATTCTACCGCAATGCAGTGCCTATCATGCAGCAAACCGTTCACATTGCAGCGCCCGGAACGCCGGAACGCGCTGATCAAATCAAATCCTGGCTCAGGACAGTCACGCTGACCGAGCCGCAAACCCTCAGGCCCGGCGGCTCTGATGCCAGCGTACGCGTGTACTGGCGCGCCACCTGGCCTGATCGCACGCTGATCGTGATGGATGCCGATCCGCAAGCGTTCAACGTGCAACCGTTCCTGGCCATCGGGCAACAACTGGCGGCAGGCGGCATTCATGTGCCGGCCGTGATCGCCCATGATGAAGCGCTGGGTCTGACCTTGCTGGATGATCTGGGTGATGTGCTGCTGGCCGACCTGCTGACGAGCGAAGCCGCAGCCAAAGCCTGGTATCTGCGCGCGATCGACACCCTGGTGGATATCCAGAAAAACATGACGTTTGACCACCTGCCGGTGTTCGACGCTGCGTTCCTGCGCCGCGAGATGGACATTGGCCGTGAGTGGTATCTGGGCAAGTATCTGGGCGTTGAACTGGAAGGCAAGGCGCTGCAGGTCTGGGAGCGCAGCACCGCGCTGATCGTCGCCCAGTGCATGTCGCAACCCATGGGCTTCATGCTGCGCGACTATCACTCGCGCAATCTGATGCTCAAAAACGATGATCTCTATGTCATCGACTTCCAGGACGCCGTCAAAGGCCCGCTCTGTTACGACGTGGTCAGTCTGTTCCGCGATGCGTATGTCGAGTGGGATGAAGGTTTCGTGCTCGATCTGGTAATCCGCTACTGGGAAAAGGCCCGCGCTGCCGGTGTGCCGGTCAACCCGGACTTTGGCGACTTCTACAAAGCGTTCGAGTGGCAAGGCCTGCAACGACACCTGAAAGTGCTGGGTCTGTTTGCCCGTCTGCACCTGCGCGATGGCAAAGACCGGTATCTGGATGATCTGCCGCGCGTACTGGGTTACATGCGCAAGGTGTGCCAGCGTTACGATGAGCTGACCGGGCTGTATCGCATCCTGCTCAACGCCCAGGGCGAGAAAATCGAAAGCGGCTTTACGTTCTAGCGTAATGGGAGAGGGGGCGGTGAAGATTCAAAACCCGCACCTCACTCCTGTTTTGCTCCTTACCTCTTGTACCAGACTCCTCACACATCTATGCATGCCATGATCCTGGCGGCCGGGCGCGGCGAGCGCATGCGGCCGCTGACCGATGCTTGTCCCAAACCCTTGCTGGAAGTCGGCGGCAAACCGTTGATCGTCTGGCATATCGAGCGCCTGGCTGCGGCCGGCGTCACTGATCTGGTCATCAATCATGCGTGGCTGGGCCATCTGGTCGAACAGCGCCTGGGCGATGGCAGCCAGTGGGGCGTACGGATTCAGTACTCGCCGGAAACCATGGCGCTGGAAACGGCGGGCGGTATCGCCCATGCCTTGCCCTTGCTGGGCAACGCGCCGTTCTTGGTGGTCAATGGCGATATCTTTACGGATTACGATTTTGGCCGCCTGCAACCGGTGCTGGCCGATATGGCGCGCAATCCGCAGCGTACCGGCCACCTGGTGCTGATGCCCAAAGCCGATTACCCGACTGGGCGTGATCTGGCGATTGATCCGGCCGGCTTTGCCAAAGTCAGCGAAGCGGGTGATGTCCCCATGACGTTTGCCGGGGTGGCGGCGTATGCCCCGGCGTTTTTTGCCGACGTACCGCGTAACGCGCCCTCGCCATTGTTGCCGCATTTCCTGCATGCCATGAGCGCGCAGCACATGACGGCCGAGGTCTTTTCTGGCCAGTGGCTGGACGTCGGGACGGTGGAGCGGCTGACGACGGCAAATGAATTGGTGCGGGTGGCCGGGCGTTAAGTCGCAATCGACAGGTCGTCGGTAAAACTGCCTGATTTTACTGAGCATTATTCACTTAGCATGCTTTAATGCCATTGGTATTCTGATGGCTATCGAAAGCATTCAGGTGGAGGTGTGTCATGCAAGTCGGCTCAGTAAATCAGGCAGCAAGCCTGCAATCACTGCAACAAGCGCGTAGCGCAAACCAGTTGCCCGCAGGTGGCAATAGCGCCACCCAGTTGCCGGCAGACAGTGCCAATAGCCCGACACAACTGCCTGCCGATACCACCAACGGTGCCACGCAGCCGCCGGCAAATGGCGATATTTCTGGCCAGACGCAGAACAAGCTCTCCGATACGCAAAAAGATATCGCCAGCACGCTGTACCTGGGCAAAACCGCCGAAACCAGCATGAAGATTTATATGGCCGTGGCGGCAGACCAAACCGCCGAAACCACGGGCAGCACCACCTGGACTCTGCAACCGGACGCCAGCAACAACCTCAACATCATCATCCCGGGTGCCAACGGCCAGTCGCAAACACTGCCTTATGCACCGGGCAGCGTACTCAATACCAGCGCCTGATCGGCGCACACCTCCCCTGCACAGCGCACTGGCGATGGCCGTGCGCTGTTGTTGTCTGCGCCGACCGGATCGCGCTTCGTCAGTTCCCCGCCAAATCCTGCATTGTTTTTTGCTGCAGCGCACCGTAATCTGAAAGACCTGTCAGATCACGGAGTTATCATGAATACACGTGCATTGTTGCAGGACCAGACAGCCCGTCTGAACACACTGCAACGCGATCTGCGACACGCTTTCGACCCGTTCGGACTCGTGGCGACCACGCTCAAGGCACAAAATGCCTGGTTGACGCACCCGACGGAACTGGCCGGCGCGCTGGCCTTCTGGTACGACGATTTCAAACAGTGGGGCGACTACACCTGGCGGCGCTGGCTGGGGCAGCCGGTCGGTGATGTTTTCGAAGCGCATCCCGATGACGCCCGCTTTGCCGCGCCGGACTGGACCGAGCACCCCGCCTGGGACAGTCTGAAAGAGTGGTATCTCTTCAATACCCGCTGGCTGCAAGATTCATTGTTTGCCACGCCCGGCCTGACCCAGAGCGAGCGCAATCGCTCCGCCTTCTGGTTGCGGCAATGGCTTAACGCGGTGGCGCCCAACAATTATTTCTTCCTCAACCCCGTGGCCATGAGCCGTGCGCTGGAAACCCGCGGCGAATCGCTGGTCAAGGGTTTGCAAAACCTGGCGCGGGACGCCCAGCGCGGCGAGATTTCCATGACCGACCCGGATGCCTTCAAGGTCGGCGAAAACCTGGCGCTGACGCCAGGATCGGTGGTGTATCGCGGGCCGTTGCTGGAAGTCATACATTACGATGCAGTCACGCTGGACGTGTACAAAATCCCGCTGGTGATCGTGCCGCCGTGGATCAACAAGTACTACGTGCTGGATCTGGACGCCAAAAAGAGCATGGTCAAATACCTGACCGAGCAAGGGTTTTCGGTGTTCATCGCCAGTTGGGTCAACCCCGGCCCGGAGGCTGCCGACGTCAGCTTTGATGATTACATCACCGATGGCATCGACAAGATTGTTGAAGTTGCGCAGTCGATTTCCGGCAGCGATACCGTCAACCTGACCGGTTACTGTATCGGCGGCACCCTGGTGGCCACTTACCTGGCGTGGCTGGCCAGACGTGGTGAAGCCGGCAAGGTCAACAGTGCCACCTTGCTGACTTCGCTGACGGATTTCTCCAAGCCCGGCGATATCGACATTTTCCTGGATGAAGAAGGGCTGGCGTTTGTCGAGCGCACCATCGCGCAAAAAGGGTATCTGGATGGTCGCGAGATGGCGTCGAGTTTTCGCATGCTGCGGCCCAACAGCCTGGTGTGGAATTACTGGGTCAGCAACTACCTGCTGGGTGAGACGCCCATGGCGTTCGACGTGCTGTTCTGGAATATGGACACCACCCGCATGCCGCAGAAAATGCATTGCTATTACCTGCGCGAGTTCTATTTCCACAACCGGCTGATCAAATCTGACGTGCTGACCATTGCCGGGCAGACGATTGATCTGTCGCGCATTGAAACGCCGCTGTTTATGGTCTCGACCGAAGAAGACCACATTGCCCCGTGGCAACAAACCTGGGCGCTCACCCGGCTGGCCAAGGGGCCGGTGACGTTCACCCTGTCCAGTTCCGGGCATATCCTGGGCATCGTCAACCCGCCCACGCCCACCTCCAAGCGCACCTATCGCCAGGCCACGGTGACGCGCGGTCAGGCGCCGGAAGACTGGGTTGAACCTCTACAGAAGGTGGCAGGTTCCTGGTGGCCCTCCTGGTCACAATGGCTGCAACCTCAGAGCGGCAACAAGGTCAAACCCAAACTTTCCAACCGGCAATATGCGCGGATCATGTCTGCGCCAGGTCAATATGTAATGGAATGACCTTACCTTTTAGGCGGCCAGGCCCTGGAAACACCGTTCAACCGGCTGTGAAAACGCCGTAAAACGACCTGTTCTGGTGCGTCTGGCCGCCTGATTTGCCGGTTTGGGCCTTTGTGTTTAAAACGTAACGAGAATTGCTATGGCTACGGGTTGTCCCCAGGGGCATGACTCGGGGATAATGTCGGCCAGTGCGAAGGCGCGTTCCGAACCGTTCGCGCTCATTTCATTTCCACAACTCGAAGTTGTTTCGAATCATTTACGAGAGGAATTCTCAATATGGCAACGCGTGCCGATCTCGCTAATGCCATCCGCGCCCTGGCGATGGATGCTGTTCAAAAAGCCAACTCCGGTCACCCGGGCATGCCGATGGGCATGGCGGAAATCGCTGTAGCGTTGTGGGGCGAAGGCAACTATCGCCACAACCCGCAGAACCCGCATTGGGCTAACCGCGATCGCTTTATCCTCTCTAACGGCCACGGTTCCATGCTGCAGTACGCACTGCTGCACCTGACCGGCTACAACCTGCCGATCGAACAACTCAAGCAGTTCCGCCAACTGCACAGCCAGACCCCGGGCCACCCGGAATACGGCTACACCGAAGGCATTGAAACCACCACGGGTCCGCTGGGTCAGGGTATTGCCAACGCCGTCGGTTTTGCCCTGGCTGAAAAGCTGCTGGGTCAAGAATTCAACCGTCCGGGTTTTGACGTCGTGAACCACCGCACCTGGGTTTTCCTGGGCGACGGTTGCATGATGGAAGGCGTCAGCCACGAAGCTTGCGCACTGGCCGCTACCTGGGGCCTGAACAAGCTGGTTGCCTTCTGGGATGACAACAACATCTCCATC
Source organism: Silvimonas iriomotensis (assembly GCF_014645535.1). NCBI lineage: Bacteria > Pseudomonadati > Pseudomonadota > Betaproteobacteria > Neisseriales > Chitinibacteraceae > Silvimonas > Silvimonas iriomotensis. Next base: position 68,697 of record NZ_BMLX01000006.1, on the reverse strand, counting down.
GACGGCCACACCGACAAGTGGTTCACCGAAGACATCCCGGGCCGCTTTGAAGCCTACGGCTGGCACGTGATCCGCCCGATCGACGGCCACAGCGTTGAAGCTGTCCTGAAAGCCATCGAAGAAGCCAAGACCATCACCGACCGTCCGACGCTGATCTGCTGCAAGACCATCATCGGCAAGGGCTCCCCGAACAAGGCCGACAGCCACGACAGCCACGGCTCCCCGCTGGGCGACGCTGAAATCGCGGCTACCCGCGCTGCCATTGGCTGGAACCACGGCCCGTTCGAAATTCCGGCCGACGTGTACGCTGGCTGGGACAAGAAAGAAGCTGGCGAAAAGTGGGAATCCTCCTGGAACCAGCTGTACCGCGAATACGCCAAGACCCACCCGGAACTGGCTGCCGAGTTCGAACGCCGTAACGCAGGTCGCCTGACCGCTGACTGGGCGCAAGTGGTGAAGACTGCCGTGGCTGATGCCAACGGCAAGGCTGAAACCATCGCGACCCGCAAGGCCTCGCAAAACGCCCTGAACGCCTTCGTGCCGGCCCTGCCGGAAATGCTGGGCGGCTCTGCTGACTTGACCGGTTCCAACCTGACCAACGTCAAGGCCAGCGTGCAACTGACCCGCGAAAGCGACAACACGCTGTCGGGTAACTACATCAGCTACGGTGTGCGCGAGTTCGGTATGAGCGCCATCATGAACGGTATCTTGCTGCACGGCGGTTTCCGTCCGTACGGCGCAACCTTCCTGATGTTCAGCGAATACGCCCGCAATGCGCTGCGTATGGCTGCCCTGATGAAGATCCCGCAACTGTTCGTGTTCACCCATGACTCGATCGGCGTAGGCGAAGACGGCCCGACCCACCAGCCGGTGGAACAGACCGCCACCCTGCGTTACATCCCGAACATGAACGTATGGCGTCCGGCCGACACCGTGGAAAGCATGGTGGCGTGGGCTCACTCCATCGAGCAGACCAAGACTCCGTCGACCCTGATCTTCACCCGCCAGAACCTGCAATTCCAGACCCGTTCTGACGAGCAGATCGCCAACATCGCCAAGGGCGGTTACGTCCTGCGTGATGCAGCCAACCCGAAGGTTGTGTTCATCGCTACCGGTTCCGAACTGGACCTGGCTGTGAAGGCACACGAAGCCCTGGCCGCTGAAGGCGTTGCATCGCGCGTGGTCTCCATGCCGTCGACCAACGTGTTCGACAAGCAAGACAAGGCTTATCAAGCCAGCGTCCTGCCGGCTGGCGTGCCGCGTCTGGCGATCGAAGTGGGCGTGTCCGACTTCTGGCGCAAGTACGTGGGCCTGGAAGGCGACGTGCTGGGTATGGACCGCTTCGGCGAATCCGCACCGGCACCGCTGCTGTTCAAGGAATTCGGCTTTACCGTTGAAAACGCTGTGGCCAAGGCCAAGGCGATCATCAAGTAAGTTGAAGTTCTTTGATCACATGCATGTGGTCATGAAAAAACGGGCGCCCGCGGGTGCCCGTTTTTCTTTGTGGTCGCCCGTATAATCTGGCTTGTGAAAACCCCACTCTCGTCCCGTCGAACCTTGCTGCTGGCGCTGCTTTGCGCCTTGCTGGCGCACGGCTGCCTGCTGCTCTGGCGCGGCCTTGTCGGGCAGGGCGTGGTGCCGGCAGAACGGATGACCGTGCACCTGGCGCAGGCACCAGGCAAACCTGCCGTCGCACCCTCAGCCGCGCCCACCGCAGCCCCGGCGATGCCACCCGCAAAACCGGCACCGCCAAAACCATCGCCCAAAAACCAGTCCGCCCCGCTAGTGCAAGCCGCGCCGCAGAGCAGACCGCAGCCGCAAGCCACCCCGGCAATCCCCCAGGGCGGCCAGACAACTGCCGCAGAAGCCGTGACGGCGCAAACGGCCACCGCTGGCAGCGCGCATGGCAATGCTGAGGCACCCGGAGAAACCGCCCCGACAGGCCCGACCGAATCGGCCCGTATCGTGTATTCCCCCAAACCCCCATTGCCCGACGCTGCGCGCCGCCGGGGCGAAACAGGGACCGTGGTGTTGCGCATCCGGGTGAATGAACAAGGTGTGGCGGACGTCGGTGTGTTGCAGTCCAGCGGATCAGCCAGGCTGGACGAATCGGCGCGTAGCACTGCCCAGCAAACCTGGCGCTTCGTCCCGGCCACGCGGGACGGACGCAAGGTGGCAGGGGAGATTGTGCAGCCGGTGGAGTTCAGGCTGACGGATTGAGGCGGCGTGAGGCGTGAGGCGTGAGGCGTGAGGCNNNAGGCGTGAGGCGTGAGGCGTGAGGCGTGAGGCGTGAGGCGTGAGGCGTGAGGCGTGAGGCGTGAGGCGTGAGGCGTGAGGCGTGAGGCGTGAGGCGTGAGGCGTGAGGCGTGAGGCGTGAGGGACGGAAAAAACGTGCATACCCCCGGCTCGTCATTCCTGCGCAGGCAGGAATCCAGCCCGCCCACTGCAGGTGGGCTTTCCTGGGCAAGCACCTGAGCGTTAGCGTCTGCGGCTCAGTTGTTCAGAACGGGATTCCGGCCGACACCGAAAAGACGAAGCTGTTATGCCCCCACCAACCCCTTGTTCCAGGCAAACAATGCAAAGCCTGACGGCAATCCGCCGGTTGGCCCATGTTAAACTGCGCATCTTTCTGTTCGGCCACGGATATTTTTTATGCTCAAGCTTTCCATCAACGGCCAGCCGCGCGAATTTGCTGCCGTGCTGACAGTGGCTGATCTGGTGCAGGAACTCGCTTTGGCCGGCAAGCGTGTCGCGATCGAACGCAATGGCGAGATCGTGCCGCGCAGCACTTTTGCCGATACGTCGCTGGCCACTGGCGATGCGCTAGAAATCGTTGTGGCTGTCGGTGGCGGTTAAACCGCGTTCTGTCTGACTTTCTTTCCCGCTTTATCTGTTTTCATTTCTTTGCGAGGTCGCTCATGTCCGATATTTTCCAGATTGCCGGCAAAACCTATTCATCGCGTCTGCTGGTGGGCACGGGTAAATACAAGGACTTTGAAGAGACGCGGCTGGCCATTGAAGCCTCGGGCGCAGAGATCATCACCGTGGCCATCCGCCGCGTGAACATCGGCCAGGACCCAAGCCAGCCGTCCTTGCTTGATGCCGTGCCGCCCAGCAAATACACCTATCTGCCCAATACCGCCGGTTGCTACAGCGCGGACGATGCCGTGCGCACGCTGCGCCTGGCGCGTGAGCTGCTTGATGGCCACAAGCTGGTCAAGCTGGAAGTGCTGGGTGATTCCTCCACGCTGTACCCCAACGTGCGCGAAACCCTCAAAGCCGCGGAAACGCTGGTCAAGGACGGGTTTGATGTCATGGTGTACACCTCGGACGACCCGATCATTGCCAAAGAACTGGAACAGATTGGCTGCGTGGCGGTCATGCCGCTGGCGTCACTGATTGGCTCGGGCATGGGCATTCTGAACCCGTGGAACCTGCGCCTGATCATTGAAAACGCTAACGTACCGGTACTGGTGGATGCCGGCGTCGGCACGGCCAGCGATGCCGCTATTGCCATGGAACTGGGTTGCGACGGCGTGCTGATGAACACCGCCATTGCCGGCGCCAAAGACCCGGTGCGCATGGCGCGCGCCATGAAGCTGGCGGTAGAAGCCGGCCGCGAATCCTTCCTGGCGGGCCGCATGCCGCGCAAGCTGTACAGCGCTGATCCGTCCAGCCCGATCTCTGGCCTGATCGGGGCCAAATAAGCATGGCGCTGGTGATCCGTTACGCCGCGCTGGATGATCTGGACGCTGTTGCGCCGCTGTTCAACGACTACCGGGTGTTTTACCAGCTGGCCTCTGACCCGGCGCTGGCGCGGACCTATCTGGCCGAGCGGCTGGCCAACTTGCAAAGCGTGGTTTTGCTGGCTGAACTTGATGGCGTGGCCGTGGGGTTTATCCAGCTTTACCCGGGATTTTGTTCGCTGGCGGCCGCGCCGTACTGGTTGCTCAATGATCTGTATGTGAGCCCGGCCGCGCGTGGCCACGGTGTGGCGCGGGCCTTGATGGACAAAGCGCGCGAGCATGCGATCGCAACCGGTGCGGACCGGCTGGATTTATCGACTGCCCACACCAATACCACGGCGCAGGCGTTGTATGAGTCGCTGGGTTATCAGCTGGACCAGACCTACCGCTATTACAGCTTGCCGCTGGCCCGCTGATCCCCAAGTGTGGCGCAAAGCGGGTGCAGGCTTTAACATGCCCGCCAGTTGATCAAAACGCCGCACGGTTTGTGCGGCGTTTTGTTTGCCCCGCGCCACCTGGCCGTGCCTGGCTGGCGCAGACGGGCTACGATATTTGAATACCTGATTGATGTTGATTCCGAGTACACCGAGTTTTTATGGATAACCCTCATTACATGCGCCGCATCCGCAGCTTTGTGCTGCGGCAAGGGCATTTGTCGACTGGCCAGGAACGCGCCATTGCCGAGTTCGGCCCCAAGTACCTGATTGAATACAAGCCAGAGCCGCTGGATCTGGACGCCGCCTTTGGCCGCCATGCGCCGCGTATTCTGGAGATCGGCTTTGGCATGGGCCAGGCCACGGCGCAGATTGCCGGCAACGCGCCGGAACAGGATTTTCTGGGTTGCGAAGTGCACACCCCGGGCGTGGGCAGTCTGCTCAAGTTTGTGGGCGAGCAAAACCTGACCAATATCCGCATCGTGCAGCATGACGTGGTCGACGTTCTGGAACACATGATCGCCCCGGCCGCGCTGGATGGCGTGCACGTGTTCTTCCCGGACCCGTGGCACAAAAAGCGCCATAACAAGCGCCGCCTGATCCAGCCTGGCTTCCTCAAGCTGCTGGTCAGCCGCATCAAACAAGGCGGCTACGTGCATCTGGCGACGGACTGGGAAGACTACGCCATCCAGATGCTGGAAGTGCTGAGCGCGGAAAGCGCGCTGCAGAACACGGCAGAAGGTTACGCGCCGCGCCCTGAATACCGTCCGCTGACCAAGTTTGAGCAGCGCGGTATCAACCTGGGCCACGGCGTGTGGGATCTGGTGTTCAAGGTTCGCTGATCACGCTGTACGCCGGATCGGCCGGGCTGCGTTTATCGATATATCATGGCGATGTCGCCCATTGCGGATGCTGCACATGCCTTTGAACTTGAGTCCGATCTGTCGCTGCCTGTTGACGCTGGGCATGCTTGCTTGCGCGTTGCCGACAGCCAGTCTGGCCGATGCCCAATCGCCCGGGCCGGGTTATTCCGGTTATCCAGGGCGCCCCGCCAGTGCTGCCAGCACAGCCAGCGCGGCGGGTGGGAGTGGGGCGGCAGCAGCCGGTGCGGCCAGCCAGGACGACGCCATGGCCATGGCGGGCGATCAGGTGGCACCACCGCGTTGTGCCGCCATGCCGTACAAGCGCAAGGTACTGGTGACGCCGTTCTGGCTGAGCCAGCCTTCACAGGCGGTTGATCTGCGGCAAATGCAGGGCGGCATGCAGGATATCTTCCAGCAGCGGCTGACGCGGGCCGGCGGCTGGCTCACCAGTGCCAGCAAGCAGGAAGTCCCGTTTGATCTGCTGCCGCGTTACGATGCGCCGGTGTTCCTGCCCAACCAGGTGCGTTTGCTGGGGCGCCAGTTTGGCACGCAGATGGTGCTCGGCGGCATCGTGCATGATATTTCCACCGAAGGCGAAACCTATCGCTTCACCCACGGCACCGACACGCGGCCGGGGGAGCGCAAGCTGGAAGCAGACGGCCCGATCATTGGTTTTTTCGGGCTGGGGCTCAAATCCACACCGTCTTTGCGCCACGCCGATATCGAGGTCTTCCTGTTTGATGCGATCTCTGGCTCGCTGATTACCCAGCGCCGGGTGCAGGCCGAAGTCACTGGCGAAATTCTGGCGCGGGACAGCCAGCCCGTGGGCTCGGCCGGGTTCATGAAGACGGATTTCGGCAAGGCGCTGGGCAAGGTGGCAGACCAGCTGGTGGCCGCCATGCAGGCCGATGCGGCTTGCGTGCCGTTCTCCGCGCGCGTGACGCGGGTCGACAACGGCATTGCGTATGTCGATGCCGGCGCGCTCAGCGGCATTGCGGCGGGCGACCGCTTCCAGTTCTATCGCCAGAAAGCCGGGATGCAGTTTATCGAGCCGCCCGGTTCCAATCCCGGTTACGGCTTTGGCCTGCCGGAAGACCGCGCCGGCACGGTGACCGTGCGGCAAGTGCAGGCGCAGTTTTCAGCGATCGCCATCGATAAAAACCAGGCGCAACCTGGCGACTTTGTGCGTTATGCGCCCAAACCACTCAGCCAGCCGGCCGCACCGGATCAGACTGCGGCTGATACGGCGCCGCAACCTGATCCCAACGGGGTGGAAGTCAGAAAGCTCAACCCCTGAGCCCTGACTGGCGCGTGCTTAGGTGCAGGGCGTGGGTTCCAGGACGGTGCCCTTGAGCGTGGCGCTGGCTTTTTGCAGGGCGTCTCGCTGGGCATCCGTTACGGATTTGAAGACAAAGCTGGTGTGGCGCAGCGTGTCGTCCTTGTCGCGCAGCACGGCCGACTTCACACCCTTGGCACGCAGATCAGCCAGGCGTCGCTCGCCCGCTTCATGCGTTGAATAGACGCCCAGTGAAATCGCGTTCTGCCACTTGCTGCCGTTGTTGACCACAAAGTAATCATCAATTTCCAGCTCAGCCAGTTGCTCGGCCTTGCGCTTGGCGGCATCCAGATCTGGTTGCGGCGGGATATACACCCACACCTTGGCGTTGGCGCCCAGGTTTTGCTCGCTGGCGGCAATCTTCAGGGTCTTCAGTCGTGAACGGGCGGTATCGGCTTGATCGCCGGTCAGCCCGGTCCAGCGCAGGCACGCCTGTGGCGCGGTGCTGGCCTGGGTTTGCGGCACAGGCGTCGACGTCGGCGCTGGCGTGGCCTTGACCGGGGTCGGTGTTGGCGTCGGTGCGGGTGTCGCGACCGGCGTTGCGGTGGGCGTGGGCACGGGCGTCGCGGTGCTGGCGCTGGATGCCGTATCTGCAGCCGGCGTCGGTGTGGCCGCGGGCTGGCTGGCAAAGCCGGCATTCCCGGTCACGATATGGACTTTGTCGGCATTGACTTCATGCAGGGGCAGGCTGGGCGGCAAGGCATTGGGCAAGGCCCGGTCCAGCGCAAAAAAAGCGACGTTGGCGAGGACCAGAATGGCCAGAATCCATTTCATGCGTCAGGTTCCGTGCGGATAGGGTGGGCGCTGAATGCCAGCGCGGCAAGGCCGTGCAGGACCAGATTCTCTACGCGTTGATGCGGCGTGCTGATATAGCCGGACAGCCGCTCGGCATCCCCGCCGGTGAGCAACAGGCGCGGTTCTTCAGCGCGGCCGGTCAGGCGTTTGAACATGGCGTCGATGCTGCCGGTCAGCGCGCTGATGCAACCGCTTTCGATCGCGTCTTCGGTTGAGGTCGGATAGTCGTGCACATGGCCATCGGCCAGTGGCAGCCGGGCGGTGCCCTGAAACAGGGATTGCTTCATCAGGCGGTAGCCGGGCTGGATGCTGCCACCCAGATAAACGCCGTCAGCCGTGACGGCTTCAACGGTCAGTGCGGTGCCGGCGTTGGCGACCACCAGCGCTTCATCCGGAAACAGGCTGCGCGCGCCCAGCACTGATGCCCAACGGTCCGGCCCTTGCTGGGTCAGTACGCGGTAACGGTTTTCAATGCCCAGTGCTTCGCGAGTGACGCTCAGCCATTCAATCTGCAAACCCCACAGATCAAGCACGGCGCGGTCCAGGAAATCACGGATATGGGGCTGGCCGACACTGCAGGCCAGCACGCGTTCAGGGCGGGGCAGGGCGTAGAAAGTCTGGTGCCAGGCGGTGTTCTCGGCGGCTTCGACTTCAACCAGGTCGCGCCAGTCATTGCGCGTGTGTGCGTGCACCCATTTCAGGCGGGTATTGCCCAGATCAAGCAGCAGGACCATGGTCAGTTGCCCGCCAGGCGCAGGCTGACATCACCCGCGTGGATCAGCGTTTCAGTGCCGGCCGCATCTGCCAGACGCAGCGCGCCGTCTGCCGTGACGCCCGTGGCGATACCCGCCTGGTGCTGCCCGTCCGGGCGGCTGAGGGTGACGGGCAGGCCTTGCCAGGCGTGGCGGTTCTCCCAGGCCTGGCGAAAATCGCCAAAGCCGTTGCGGGCAAAGCGTTCCAGACCGTGTTCCAGTTTTTCCAGCAAACGCGCCAGCAAATCGTTGCGCGTTACGCTCAGGCCATGTGCCAGCAGGCCGGTGGCCACCTGGTTGACCTCCACGGCGGGCGGCAGCAGGTTCAGGCCAATGCCGATCACCGCCCAGGCGGGCCCAAGGGCATCGCCAGTCAGTTCGATCAGGATACCGCCGGTTTTGGCGTTGCCAATCAGCAGGTCATTGGGCCATTTGAGCGCGATGTCATTCACGCCGCATTCGGCCAGCGTTTCGGCCACGATGCTGCCCACCGCCAGCGGCAGGCCGGCCAGCGTGGTGGCACCGCCCGGAAAAGACCAGGCCAGCGAGAACATCAGGCTGGCGCCCAGCCGCCCTTGCCAGCGGCGACCCATGCGGCCACGGCCTTGTTCCTGCCATTCTGCCGCCAGCGCCAGACCATGTGCCGGTGCAGCCAGCAACTGGCGGTTGGTCGAGTCAGTCCGGTCAGCCACATCGACATGCAAGACGCCGTGGCGCGGCAACAAGCGCTGGATTTCGCGCGCATCAAGCCAGTCGATCGGTTCAGAGAGGCGATAGCCCACGCCATGTTTGCGTTCCAGCGTGACGCCATAGTTTTCTGCCAGCGCCAGCGCGGTGGATACGCTGGCACGGGACAAATCCAGTTGCTGGGCAATCAAGGCGCCAGACACGTAGCTTTCGGCATTCAAGTGCCGCAAACAGGCAAGGGTATGGTTCATGGCGCAGATTTTAGCGCAGCCGCCGCACAATGTGCGGAGGTGCTGATATTGGTGCGGCGGGCGGTGTTGTTTCCTTGCCCGATGGCGCCAGGCGTAAAAAAGCCGGCTTGCGCCGGCTGTCCAGTCCACGCTGTCTGCGGGTCAGCGTGCAGCTTCAAACGTCTCAACCACGTGGTTCTGGTTGGTATAGATACAAATATCGCCGGCGATTTCCAGCGCCTTTTTGACGATGGTCGCGGGTGGCAGGTCGGTGTGTTCCAGCAAGGCCCGTGCGGCGGCCTGGGCGTAGGCGCCGCCAGAACCAATCGCCGCAATACCTTGCTCAGGTTCAAGTACATCGCCATTACCGGTAATGACCAGCGTTGCGGTCGGATCAGCCACGATCAGCATGGCTTCCAGCCGGCGCAGCATGCGGTCGGTCCGCCAGTCTTTGGCCAGTTCCACCGCGGCGCGGGTCAGGTTGCCCTGGTGTTTTTCCAGCTTGGATTCAAACCGCTCAAACAGCGTGAACGCATCGGCCGTGCCGCCAGCAAAACCGACAATCACCTTGTCGTTGTACAGCTTGCGGACCTTGCGCGCGGTGCCCTTGATAACCACATTGCCCAGGGTCACCTGGCCATCGCCACCGACCGCTACATCACTGCCCCGGCGGACCGAGACGATGGTTGTTCCGTCAAATTGCTCCATGAATGCTTCCTGCCATCAAAGGTTGTTGAAGAGCAAGTGGGGACGTTTGCGGGTCTGTTCAAGCGGCACAAAGCAACAAGCCCGGCATAAGGGCCGGGCTTGCGGGGGCGATCAGTGCGCGCGTTTAGTTGCCGCCGATCTCGATCAGCTCGCCAACACCCATCAAATGCAGCATGCCGGCCACCAGTGCGTTGGCGCTGGCAATGCGGACTACGGCACCGGTCTGCACCAGTTCCATGGCCAGGTTCAGCAACTGGCCGGCGGTTTCAAAGTCCACGCGGGTGACATCACGGAAATCGAGCACCGGCTTGCCTTGCTTGCTGGCAAAGTCGCGAATGCTCTGGATTTGCGCCGCAGCCCCTTGCAACAAGGCGCCGGTCAGCACAAGGCGATCAGGCGAATGGGCCGACGGCGTGGGGGTGGCAGCGGTGTCCGGTTTGGGCGCGGCCACTTTTGGGGCTGGCGCGGTAAACACGGCAGAGCCATCCCACGACGGCGGCGACACTTCGTAGGTCACGGCGTAATCAATGGCCAGGTTTTCAAAGGCTTCCTGATTGCCGGTGGCCTGGGTGGTTTCCAGCAGCAGCAGCCAGTAGGGCGCTTCTGCCGGGGCGGTGCGGCCGGTTTCAATCTTGCTGCTCAAAAGCTTGATCATGGTTTCGGCGCCGGCAATCTGCACCACGCCACCGACCTTGCGCACGCTTTGCCAGCCAAACAGCAGTTCGGCTGCGGCCATGCTGTCAATCGCGGTGACCTTGGCCATATCCAGCTTGACCTGGGTGCCGGCCTTGCAGGTTTTGACCAGGCGATCGACTTCTTTGGAGGTGTTGTCGCCATTGAGCGAGGCAGGCAAAGAGATATAACCAGCACCGCCGGCGGCGCCAGCGGCAGCCGGACGCGGCGCGGCGGTGGCCGCAGCCACACCTTCACGCCACAGCGGCGGTGTCGATTCAAACTCCACCACATACATCAGCGCCAGTTCATCAAACTCGGCACGTTTGTTCAGTTGCTGATAAAGCTCAAACAACATGGCCCAGCTTTCGTGCCGGCGCTGGCCGGTAATGCCTTGCAATGCGTTGCGCAGGCCGGTGGCCGCAGCGGCAGTCTGGCCATTGGCGTACAACACCACGGCTTCTTCTTCTTCCGCCGTCAGGTGCGTGCCGGTATCGGCCACTTCAATGGTGAGTTCCTGCAGGTTGTAGCTGGAAGGCTCTGGCGCCGGTGCCGCAGCAGCGGGCGCAGGCGCTTTGCCAGGTGCGGCAGGGGCCTTGGGGGCCGCCGCTGTAGGCGCAGGCGCGCTGGCTGGCGCGGCCGCAGGCGCACCCGTTGCCGGGGCCGGCGCGGGCGCACGTGGTGACGTGACCGGGCCGCTGGTTTGCGACTCCGGCTTGCCATCACCTTCTTTTTTCTTGAAAAACGAAAAAACCACGTTGATTAATCCGGGTCTGAATTCAAAATCTGGTCGGGTTTGAGCTAAGCCCGATCAAGTGAAATACGACATGGCACAAGCATATTCGAGCCGCCATAATGGCCGCCCGTTAATGACATTTGCAATGCCGACCGGGTTCCGTGCGTGTTGCGGGCACCTGAACGGGCGGCACATATCTTTCTGATAATCATGATTTTAAGCGGTAAGGCTCGTCTGCGGGAAGCCTGCTTACAAGTCTGGACTGCCAGAATGCCGGTTTGATTTGTATCAGCGGCGTACAAGGCCGGTCTGCAAGCGACATTTCATCCCCCCGGTGCCTCACCTGGCTCAGTCGTAAGAATACGCCTATACCTTAGATATACACGGTGCGACGCGTGATGGGCGCCCGTTTAATAACCATAGTCCGGATTTCTGTCCAGCCCTCTACGGAATTGCCCTGAATGCCCGCCCTGCCAGCAAGGATGTCCCATTTTCTCAAGACCCCGGGCCGTATCATGCGCTGGCTTACGTGGCTGGCGGTATTCCTGGTCGCGATATCCATTATCGGTTTTTTGCTCTTGCCGTGGCTGGCACGCCCGCAACTTGAAAAAGCGCTCAGCAGCGCCTTGCACCGGCCCACCACCGTGGCCGGCATGGCATTCAATCCGTTCACCTTGCAGGTCAGGCTGGATGGCGTTGATGTGCGTGAACACAACAAAACAGTGTTGTCGGCCGCGCACATGACCGCCAATCTGGATTGGGCCTCTGTCTGGCGGCGTGGTCCGGTGCTGTCGGCACTGACGCTGGACCAGCCTTATGTCTGGGTGCAGCGGGTCTCCGGCCAGCAATATAACTGGTCTGATCTGCTCAAGCCCTCGCCGCAGCCCAAAAAAGACGAAGGCACGCTACGCTTTGCGCTGTACAACATCAGCCTGAACAACGGCCGTATCGATTTTGATGACCGGGTGGTCAACAAGACCAGCCAGGTGACAGCCATCAACCTGGGCATTCCGTTTATTTCCAGCCTGCCGGTGTATGTCGAGACCGTGGTCGAGCCGCATCTGGCGTTCCGGCTGAATGGTTCGCCATTTGATATCCGCGGCAAGACCACCCCGTTTGAAAACAACCGGCAAACCACGGTCGACCTCAAGGTAGACGGGCTGGATATCCCGGCCTACTTGCAATACGTGCCGGTTGAACTGGGCTTGCGTTTGCCGGCCGCCAAGTTCGACAGCCAGTTGCAGCTGGTATTTCGCCAGGAAAACAACCAACCGCAACTGCGCCTGACCGGTGCGGCGCAATTGCGCGATGTGAACCTGACCGATACCCAGGGGCAACCGCTCCTGGTGCTGCCCAGAATGCGGACCGTGCTGGCAGATGTTCGTCCGCTGGCGGGGGTGTATCACCTGCAAAGTATCGAGACCGAAGGTCTGCATTTGACCGTGACCCATGCGGCAGATGGCTCGCTGAACTGGACGCGTGCGCTGAACCCGCCGGGCGCGAGCGCGACCAAAGCGCAGGCCAGGCCGGCCAGTGGTGCGGCCTCCGCTGCTGCCGCCGAAGCGGAACACGACGAAAAATCCACCACGCCGGACGTACAGATTGCCAGCGTGGCGCTGCATAAATCCCGTGTGGACTGGCAGGACGACAGCGTCAAACCCACGTTCAGTGCCAGCCTGGACCCGCTTGATCTGACGCTGCAGCACGTCGCCCTGGCGGGCAAACAACCGGCGACGGTGCAGTTGTCGGCCAGTACCGCCGCCGGTGAAAAGATCACCCAGCAAGGCACGCTGACCCTGCAGCCGCTGGCGGTAGAGAGCGAACTGAGCATCAGTGCGCTGGCGCTGCCGCGCTATCAGCCTTATGTGGCGCCGTATATCAATGGTGCCATCACCAATGGCACGTTCGACTGGCATGGCAAGCTGCACTATGGCGATGGCGGCGCGCTGCGCGTGGAGGGCGTCGATACCGCGCTTAATAACTTGCGGCTGGATCTGACCAACAGCAAAGACGGCAGCCTGCAGATCGGCAAATTCTCGCTGACCGGGGCGGCATTTGATCTGGCTGAGCAGCGTTACCATCTGGGGCAGGTTGCGCTGGCTGATCCGGTCTGGAATGCCTCCCGCGGGACCGATGGCCAGATCGACTGGACCCGCCTTGTCAAACCGCAGCCTGCCATGGCGGCACGTGCGCACAGCAGCAATAGCAGCGCGCCGAACAAACCTTTGCGGGTGACGGCCAGCGGCATCGCGGTCAGCAACTACACCTCCCGCTTTGTTGATCACCAACTGCCCAAGCTGCCGCCGCTGACGCTCAAAAGCCTTTCTTTGCAGACCGGCCCGATCGATTACCCGTCCGCCACGCCGACAGAGATCAAACTGCAAGCGCTGGGGGGCAAGGGCGGCAAGTACGATGTGTCCGGTTCGGTGGCCAATACGCCGGCGGCGGGCAAGCTCAAGCTTGATCTGCAAAACGTGGATGTCGGCTACGGGCAGGCCTACTTTTCGCAGTGGCTGAATGTCACCGTGCCGACGATCAAGGTTTCGGTCAAAGGCGATCTGGTGTTTGGCACCGCGCGCGGGTTCACCGGTAGCTACAAGGGCAATGTGCGAGTCACTGATCTGTACTCGCTGGATAAAGTGACGGGCGAGGATTTCCTGAAATGGAAGTCGCTGGACGTCAACGGCATTGACGCGCGCTTTGATCCCATGCGCGTGGATATCAAAACCATTTCCTTGCAGAACTTCTACTCACGGCTGGTATTGTATCCGGACGGCCACCTGAACCTGGCTGATATCGTGATCAAGCAAGGCCAGCCGCGCGGCCAGCGGGTCTCGCTGACCAATATCGCGGCCAATGCCTCGGCGCCGCAAGCGGCCACGCCGACCCCGACACCCGCGCCCAAGCCAGGCGCGGTGGCCTCTGCCCCGGTCAAGGCACCGGCCAAACCCTTGCCGCCCATCAAGATCGGCACCATCAAACTGGCGGGCGGCAATATCAATTACACCGATAACTTTGTGAAGCCGAACTACACCGCCAATCTGACCGATATGGCCGGCACGATCACGGGTTTGTCTTCTGCCCAGGATGCCCGCGCGGCGGTGGATATCAAAGGCAGCGTAGACCGGATTGCGCCAGTGGCGGTCAGCGGTCAGCTCAACCCGCTCTCGCAGCAGCTGTATCTGGATATCAATGCCTCGGTCAAAGGCTACGAGCTGTCGGCAGCGTCGACGTACTCGGCCAAATATGCCGGTTACGGCATTGAGAAAGGCAAGCTCTCGATGGACGTGCACTACCAGATTGCCGATCGCCAGCTCAAAGCCCAGAACAAGATCCAGCTTGATCAACTGACCCTGGGCGACAAGGTAGACAGCCCGGAAGCAACCAAATTGCCGGTGCGGCTGGCGTTGTCGTTGCTGACCGATCACAACGGCCAGATCAACCTGGACCTGCCCATTGCCGGCTCGCTGGACGACCCGCAGTTCAGTGTGGGCGGCTTGATCATCAAGGTGATCGTCAATCTGCTGGAAAAAGCCGTGACGGCGCCGTTTGATCTGCTGGCCAGCGCGTTTGGCGGCGGCCCGCAATTTGCCTACGCGCCGTTTGAGCCGGGCTCTGCCGTGCTGGACGACAAAGCCCAGGACAGCCTGGACAAGCTGCAAAAAGCGCTGGCGGATCGCCCGGCCATCAAGCTGGAAATCACCGGCTGGTCTGACCCGACACTGGATCTGGAAGGCCTGCGCAAGCACATGGTGCAATCGCGCATGAAAGCCATCAAGGCCCGCCAGTTGACCGACCATGGCGAAACCGTGACCGATGAATCTGCGCTGGAAATCACCCCGCAGGAGTACCCGCAACTGCTGGCGCGCGTCTACAAACAGGCCCGGTTCCCGGACAAACCGACCAACCTGATTGGCATGGATAAATCCCTGCCGGTCGAGGAAATGGAGAAACAGCTATATACCAAACTGCCGGTAAGCGATAACGACCTGCGCCAGCTGGCGGTGGACCGCGGGCTGGCGGTGAAGAACTTCCTGCAGCAAAAGGGTGCCGATGCCGCGCGCCTGTACGTCACCCAGCCGCGCGTGGATGGTGGCGGTGTAGAAAAACCCAAAGACGGCGGCCCGAGAACCCGGGCGGCGTTCAAGCTGGGTTGATCCACCCCGGCCGGCTGCACAACAAAACAGGCGCCCGAAACGGCGCCTGTTTTGTCTGGGACACCCAACCCGCCATGGGCCGGGTTAAATCGGCATGCGCAAAAACACCTGCGTGACGCCCAGCAACGGCCATTGCAGGGCCTTTTGTACCGGCGGGGTCAGCAGCAAGGGTTTGAGCAACATCTTGATCGTCATATCCACCGGCAGGTTGCGGCGGATCATGCCGCTGACGCGGTGATTGATCTCATGCCGATAGCGTTCAGATGCGGTCGGGTTGTGGTGGTTGAAGGCATGGCGCAAGGCGATCTCCGCATCGCTGCTGCGCAGTTCCAGCAAACGCCGGTACAAGGTACCCAGCGTCTTGCGGCGGGTCAGGCGTTCGGTTTCGCGGTAACGCAAAAAGAAGTGATAAAAGTGTTTGTAGTGGGTCACTTCATCCCGGCGGATATGGTCGGTGATCTGGCGCAGCACCGGTTCATCCGTGCAACTCATGATGGCGCGGTACAGGCTGGATGTCCCGGTCTCTACCACGCAGCGCGCTGCCAGTTCCTGGGCGCGGGTGGGTTCCAGTTCCTCGGCCACGCACAAGGTGGCGTATTCCGTGAAGAAGTCATCAAACGCGGCTTGCCACGGAAAATCCGGCCATACGTGCTGGACATAGGCCCGCAGTGCCTGACCATGCTGCATTTCTTCTTTTTCCCAGCGGCTTTGCAGCCAGCTGGAGACTTCCGGATCGCCGGCGAAGAAATCAACCAGATTGCTGGTGTACAGATCAGCACCGCTTTCAATGAACGAGGACGCGATCAGCAGATAGAACAGGCTTTCATTGTTCCGGATTCGCGGTAAATCGATCTGCGAAAGGTCGATTTCCTGGAAATTCCACGCAAGTTGCCCGGCAGCGGGTTGTGTCATAAGCCTTCTCCAGACCAGCCGGCTGCAGGGTATACAGCGGCCTTCGGTGGGCGGTTTTGCACAAATTTTATGCAATCAACGTTTTCCCGCAGTGCGGGATGACACTCTTTTTTAATAGAAACGGCGCGGTGTTGCGAAGAGCGGATACGACCTTTTACGGAGAGGTTTATTCCTACAACAGCGGCACGCCAGCTCACCCGTTGGCGCTCACCCTCCGCATCTTGCTGACGCATTGTTGCAACGACACCGTCTGCGCGTTCGGCCGTTGCGGCGGCATAAAGTTCGCTACCCGGCGCTTGTTCTGCAACCGGCCTGGCGGCGACGCCGCGCGCCGTCGTGCCGGGTGCCAGCCCGCTTCTCACCCGGCTTTTTTGCGTGGACATACCGGGGTTTGCTGCTGTTTTCTTGCGCTCAAGCCCATGATCAAGAAAGAAAAAATGTCATCTGCATTGGGGTGGGGAGTGGGCGTCTCATAGTTCCAACACCCCTGCATGCTAGTCGAGGGTCGCATCATAAAACCGGTTAGAATTCTTTGCGCTCCCGCATAAAAACCGCATAACAAAAGCAAGATCATGGACTCCGTCCTCGCCTACGCCCGCGACCCCAACCTTGATAGCAACCAGAAACGGATCGTTCGCCTGCCGGTGCGCTGGCGCGCCGCCTTGGTGGGCGGCAATCTGACGCGGCACGGGCGCAGCGTGAATATCGCAGCAGGTGGCATGGCCATGCACTGCGAACACAATCTGCCGGTGGGCTGGACGGGTAATCTTTTTCTGGAAGTGCCACCACAAACCACCATTGCCGAAGGCGGCGTAGTGCAGTTTTTGCAACTGCAAGTGCGGGTGATCTACGCTGTGCATGACGGCGCCTCGCGCAGCTTCCGGCTTGGCCTGCAATTTATCGACACCGACAAAACCGCTGAAAACCACCTGGTGGATGAGCTGGTCAAACGCTATCCGTCACAGGCGCGGGCACTGCGGTAGTTTTCTCTCCGGAATTTCATTGGCGAGGCAAGCGTGAAATACCGTATGAGCACAATCGGGTTAACGCTGATGGTCGTGGCCGGGGTTTTTTATCTGTTCTCCCTGGTGCGCAGTGCGGCAGCACTGATGCTTCTTGGCATCGTGGTCGATGTTCTGGGTTTTTTTGCGCCGCCGCTTGCTGCTGATGCCGAGGACGAAGACGACGAGCCAACGTCACAATGACCGCCTGCTGATGACACCTTATCGGTGAAAATGAAAACACCCCGCGATTGCGGGGTGTTGGTTTTTCAGAGCCGCGACATCAAGCCACTTGCCGTGCCGCACGGGCCGGCATCGGGGCTTTCATCAGCGCCAGATACGCTACGCCGCCCAGCGCGCAGCCAATGAACCAGTTGAAATCCGCCAGCGATTTGATCCCGGCAAAGGTGATCAGCAAACCGGCGGCCACCGAGGGCACCAGCGCCATGACTGCGCGCTTGTTCACGCCGCCGTCATACCAGTAGGCCGAAGCCGGGCCGTCTTTGTACAGATCATCCACTTCAATCTTCTGCTCGCGCACCAGATAAAAGTCAGCCAGCAAGATACCGAACAGCGGGCCAATAAAGGCGGCCAGGGTATCGAGCGTGTAGTGGATCACGTCCGGCGAGTTGAACAGGTTCCACGGCGTGATGAACACAGAGCCGATGGCGGCAATGAAGCCGCCAGTACGGAACGACACCTTGCCCGGATTGCAGTTAGAGAAATCAAACGCCGGCGACACAAAGTTGGCGACGATATTGATACCGATAGTCGCCGTCACAAAGGTGAACGCGCCCAGCACGGCCACCGTGGTGTTATCGATGCGCGCCACCACCTGGATCGGGTCGGTGATCATCTGGCCAAACACCGGGATGGTGCCGGAGGTAATGACCACGGTGACGATGGAGAACGCCAGGAAGTTGACCGGCAGACCCCAGAAATTGCCGCGTTTCACTTCAGAGAACGACTTGCCATAGCGCGAGAAATCGCCAAAGTTGAGCATCGGGCCAGAGAAATACGACACCACCAGCGCAATGGCGGTGATCATCGGGCCGATGGCGGCCAGGCCGTGATATTTGACCTCGCCCAGGTTGAGCGTGATCTTGCCCGGGCCGGCTTTCATGGCAATCCACACCGCCAGCGCCAGCATGACCACGTAGACGGCCGGGCCAGCCCAGTCGATAAACTTCTTGATGGTGTCCATGCCATTCCAGAACACGATGGCTTGCAACACCCACATGATCATGAAGCCCATCCAGCCCAGATAAGACAAACCGGCAAACTGGGTATGGCCCAGCGACTCAAGGCCGGGGAAGAAGCGCACCAGCACAATGGTGAGCGCGCTGGAGGCAAGGAAGGTCTGGATGCCATACCAGGCCACGGCGATCAGCCCGCGGATGATGGCGGGAATGTTCGCGCCCCACACACCAAAGGCCAGGCGGCAGATCACCGGGTAGGGCACGCCAGCTTGCTGGCTGGGTTTGGCAACCCAGTTGGCAAACAGATTGACCAGACAGATACCCAGCAGCAGCGACACCAGCACCTGCCAGCTGGACAAACCCAGCGCAAACAGGCTGCCGGCAAACACGTAACCGCCCACGCTGTGCACGTCGGACATCCAGAACGCAAAGATGTTGTACCAGTTCCAGTTCTGCTTTTTCAGCGGCCCCAGATCTTCGTTATAAAGCCGGCTGCTATAACCGGCAGGGGTTTGCTCAGACATTGAATGACTCCTGACCTGTTGGATTGCCATGCCGCATGGGGCAGGGCCGCATGCAACGCACTTTGTATACAATCAGATGCATCGACCCTTGTACTGCGTCATTCGTGATTGGACGGGTCTGCACAAGTCAGGTGAGCAAGAAGCGTTCCAGGAAGCACTATATACAGCGGATAAAGGCCATGTTGGCGATCAGGCCGGCATTGGTGCTACGATGGGTGTCATTCATATGACATGAATTTTGTATACAATAATCAGAAAAAACGAATACAAGATTGAGTCAAACTGGTGCGGCTTGCACCAGAAACAGGCAAAAACAGGGGTAAAAGATGTCTGGCAGAACACGTGACGAAGCCATTTACGAGAACCTGCACACCGCCATTTTTGAAGTGCAGCTGCCCCCGGGCACGCGCCTGCCAGAGGACGATCTGGCGGAGACTTTTGGCGTATCGCGCACCGGCATCCGCAAGGTATTGCAGCGGCTGGCGCATGAGCGGCTGGTCGAGATCGTCCCCAACAAGGGCGCGTCCGTCGCGCAGCCCTCAGTCAAGGAAGCGCGCGAGGTCTTTGCCGCGCGCCGCATGATTGAATGCGCCGCTTTGCCCCAGGTGATCGCCCATGCCCGCGCCGCACAAATCAAGGCGCTGTCCGAGATCATGGAAAAAGAAGATGCCGCGCAACTGGCGGGTGATCGCCAGGCGGCCATCCGGCTTTCCGGCGAGTTCCACCTGGCGCTGATCCGCATTGCAGATAACGACACGATGTCGCATTTTCTGCGTGAGTTGGTCACACGTTCGTCGCTGATCATTGCCACTTATGGCGCGCCGATTGCCGTGTCGTGCCGCCATAGCGAACACGAACAGATTCTGGATCTGATCGCCCGCCGCGACACCGCCGCCGCCGTAACCTGGATGGACCAGCATCTGCTGGAAGTAGAACGTAGTTGTTCCTTTGCCAGCGCAGATGCAGAACCGGACTTGAAAGCCATTCTTGGCAATATCGCCAAAAGGCGTGGCACAGGTCTTGCATGAAGGGGCTCACAAAACCCTTCTGACCTGGTTGCGTGAAGCTGCCGTGCCCGAATGACGGTCTGCATTCACGCGCCTTGTCAGAACCGTTTCGCCGGATTTTGTGTGCCCGTTGCCGGCGACCATGCTTTTTGACCAGGACACCATCATGCGCATTCGCATCATCAACGCCAATACTTCCGCCGCCATGACCGACAAAATGGGCGTGGCCGCGCTCAACGTCGCAAGGCCTGGCACCGAGATCATTGCGGTCAACCCGGCCAGCGGCCCGCTCACCATTGAAAGCCATTTTGATGAAACGGTAGCCGCGGTGGGCGTGTGTGAGGAAATCCGCGCGGGGGAAGCCGCCGGCACAGACGCGTATGTGATCGCCTGTTTTGGTGATCCTGGCCTGTATGCCGCGCGTGAACTCACCCATGCGCCGGTGATCGGTATTGCTGAAGCGGCATTTCATATGGCCAGCCTGATCGCCACGCGGTTCTCGGTGGTGACCACGCTGGGCCGCACCGCCATCATGGCCGAACGCTTGCTGCACGAATACGGCATGGGTATCCGCTGCCGCAAAGTGCGCGCCGCGGAAATCCCCGTGCTGGCGCTGGAGCATGAGGCTGACACCGCCTACAGGCTGATCGAGGCGGAATGCCTGCGTGCGCGTGATGAAGACGGCATTGGCGCCATTGTGCTTGGCTGCGGCGGCATGGCCGATCTGGCCGCCCGTTTGCAGTACAGCCTTGGCCTGCCGGTGGTAGAAGGCGTCGCCGCGGCGGTGGCGCTGGCGGAATCTCTGGTTACACTGAAACTGCAGACCAGCAAATTTGGCGACCTGGCCGCGCCGCCCGCCAAGCCGTTTACTGGTGAATTTGCCCGTTATTCCCGCTGATCGACCCGGACGATTTCATGACGCAAGCGTACCCGCGTGACCTGATCGGCTACGGCCGCAACCCGCCGCAAGCCAACTGGCCCGGCAAGGCAAAAATCGCCGTGCAGTTTGTCCTGAACTACGAAGAAGGCGGCGAGAACTGCGTCTTGCATGGGGACAAGGGGTCCGAGCAGTTTTTAAGCGAGATGTTCAACCCGGCGTCTTTCCCGGCGCGGCATTTGTCGATGGAATCGGTCTACGAATACGGCTCCCGCGCCGGTGTGTGGCGCATCCTGAACGAGTTTGAAAAACGCCGTCTGCCGCTGACCGTGTTTGGCGTCTCCATGGCGCTGGAGCGCAACCCGGATGTGACCCAGGCCTTTGTTGAACTTGGCCATGAAATTGCCTGCCACGGCTGGCGCTGGATTCACTATCAGGACATGCCAGAGGCTGAGGAGCGCGAACATATGCGCGTGGGCATGGAGATCATCCAGCGGCTGACTGGCCAGCGCGCGGTAGGCTGGTACACCGGCCGCGACAGCCCCAATACCCGGCGGCTGGTGGCCGATTACGGCGGCTTTTTGTATGACTCGGACTATTACGGCGACGACTTGCCGTTCTGGACCACGGTGACCAAAAGCAATGGCGAGCAAACGCCGCACCTGATCGTGCCGTATACGCTGGACACCAACGACATGCGGTTCTCCCTGCCGCAGGGGTTTTCACAGGGCGATGATTTTTTTACCTATCTGCGTGATGCCTTTGATGTGTTGTACGCAGAAGGGGAATACAGCCCGAAGATGCTGAGCGTCGGCATGCATTGCCGCTTGCTGGGGCGCCCGGGGCGGATGCGGGCGTTGCAGCGGTTTCTGGATCATGTGGAGAAGCATGATCGGGTTTGGGTTTGTCGGCGGGATGAGATTGCGGGGCATTGGCGGGAGGTTCATCCCTTTGGGGGGTGATTCGGGGAGGTGCGGTTGTTAGCGCCTTCGGCGCGGGTGTTTTGATACCGGCGCTGGCCGGAGCACGGTACTTTCTTTGCTTCGCCAGCCTCGGCTGCCCGAAAGAAAGCGGTGTAGGGTGGATTCGGAGCTTTAGCGACAATCCACCGTGGCGGATGAACCGTTGTTAGCGCCTGCGGCGCGGTGGTTTTGATACCGGCGGTGGCCGGAGCACGTTACTTTCTTTTGCTTCGCCAGCCTCGGCGGCCCCAAAGAAAGTAACCAAAGAAAAGGCGACCCCTGCGACTGCGCTCGCTGCGCGAGTTTCCTGTGCTTCTCGCAAGGCGCGGCTGGCTCCAGGGAACTCGGGCTAAAGCCCTCAAACACCCTTGCGCCGAAACCCCGCGCCTTGCTGCGATGCTCGGCGCAGTCAAGGGGCCCAAGGTCAAAGGCAACTGCAACTGCTGAAAACCGTCTGTGTGCAACGGGGGGTGTTGTTGTTGTTGGGTTTTGTCGTTCTCCCCTTGCAAGGACTTTTCCGATTGAGGGAGGGAGACCTCGGGCTCCCGACGGATTGAGGGAATCGCGGAGCGAAAAAGTCCGGGGGCCGCCTTTCTTTTGGACACTTTTCTTTGGCGGCCAAAGAAAAGTGTCGTGCTCCCGGGCACCCCCGGGTTTGTAAATGCATTTACTTGCGCCAAAGGCGCTAACACTTCCGCACACATCCATGACTACTGACACCGCACTCCCCACCTGGACCAAAACCACCATCAACCTGGCAGACCCGCGCCTGGGCGCATTGGCCATCACCGCCAGCGATGAGTTCTTCGCCCCGCTCTCCCGCATGCTCAACCCGGAACCTGCGGTGTTCATTCCCGGCAAGTACGACGAGAACGGCAAGTGGATGGATGGCTGGGAAACCCGTCGCAAGCGCAGCATGGGGCATGACTGGTCCATCATCAAACTGGGCCGCAAAGGGGTGATTGCGGGGTTTGATGTCGATACCAGTCACTTCACCGGCAACTACGCCCCGGCGGTGTCGATTGAAGCGACGGACAGCCTGAGTGATGACCCCGCAGCGCTGGCCAGCGCGACGTGGACGGAGGTCCTTGTCTCCACCAGCCTTTCCGGCAATAGCCACCACTTTCTGCCCGCAACAGACACCACTGCGTATACGCATTTGCGTATTCATATCTATCCGGATGGCGGTATTGCGCGGTTGCGGGTGTATGGCCAGCCAATCGGGGCGTTTGATGAGCCGGGCAAGGTATACGATCTGGCCGCGCTGGAGAACGGTGGGCGGGCGGTGGCGTTCAATGATGCGCACTTTGGCGCGGCGTCCAATCTGCTGCTGCCCGGGCGGGGCGTGAATATGGGGGATGGCTGGGAAACCCGCCGTCGCCGCGAGCCGGGTAATGACTGGTGCATCATCGCCCTGGGCGCGCCGGGTATTGTTGAGCGCATTGAGGTCGATACCGCGCATTTCAAAGGCAATTATCCGGATCGCTGCATGATCCAGGCGGCGCGCATGGACGGTGGTACGGATCAATCCATCATCACGCAAAGCATGTTCTGGCCGGTGCTGCTGGATGAACGCAAATTGCAGATGGATGCGATCCACACCTTCAGCGATGGCATTGCCGCGCTGGGGCCGGTGACGCATGTGCGGCTCAATATCATTCCGGATGGCGGCGTGTCGCGGCTGCGTATCTGGGGCAAGGTGGCCCGATGACGCCCATCGTGCTCAGCGTGGAGCCGCTGACGACAGAGGCATTCTCGCCGTTTGGCGATGTGATCGAGGCATCGGACGCGGCGCGGCATTTCCCCATCAATGGCGGCAATACCGAGCGCTTTCATGATCTGATGACCATTGCCACCGATACCGACGGCCACGCCATTGTCAGTATTTTTCGCGGCCAGCCGCGCGCTTTGCCGTTTACGCTGGGCATGCTGGAGCGCCATCCCAAAGGCAGTCAGGCCTTCATGCCGTTGTCGGGGCGGGCGTATCTGGTGGCGGTGGCACCAGCGGGCGAGGGCGTGACGGTGGCGGATGTCCGGGTGTTTCTGGCGCGCGATGATCAGGGCGTGAACTACGCGCCGGGCACCTGGCATCACCCGTTGCTGGCGCTGCACGCGGTGAGTGATTTTCTGGTGATCGACCGCGCCGGGCCGGGCGGCAATTGCGATGAAATCATCCTGCAACCGAACGGTGTGATCCCGGCCTGAGCACTGGCCCGCTTGCCGGTATAATGCATGCATCAACATCATATATAAACGCGTGCGACCGCGATCCGGATCGCCCGCATCACGGAGTCCTTGATGCAAGCCGCTGTCTCGCAACCCTTTGCCGCCCGTCGCCAACGTCTGTTTGAACAACTCGCCCCTGGCGTGCTGATTCTGCCCACTGCGCCTGAACAAACCCGCAATGCCGACTCCACCTTTCCGTTCCGGTTCGATTCCAGCTTTTACTACCTGAGCGGTTTTCAGGAACCGGAAGCCGTGATTGCGCTGGTGATTGGCGAGGAAGAATCCAGCGCCGTCCTGTTCTGCCGCCCCAAAGACGAACTGCATGAAATCTGGGACGGTTTCCGCTACGGCCCGGCTGCGGCCAAAGAGGAGTTCGGGTTCGATGCGGCCTACACCATGGATGAACTCGATACCGAGATCGTCAATCTCTTGAAGAACCAGCCGCGCGTGTATTTTCCGCTGGGTGCGGATGCCGGCTGGGATGCGCGCCTGACGGGCTGGATCAACGGCGTGCGCAAGCAATCGCGCACGGGCGTGACGGCACCGGCAGAGGTGGTTGATGCGGCAGAGATCATTGGCGAGATGCGCCTGTTCAAGGACGCCCATGAAATCGACGCCATGCACCGCGCCGGCAAGATCAACAGCGCCGCCCATATCCGCGCCATGCAGGCCGCCAAAGCCGGGATTCGCGAATACGTGGTCGAGGCCGAACTGCAGCACGAGTACTACCGCAGCGGTAGCCGTTTTCCGGCGTATACCTCGATTGTGGCCAGCGGCCCCAACGCCTGCGTGCTGCATTACGACAAGAACGACCGGCTGATGCAGGAAGGCGATCTGCTGCTGATCGATGCCGGTTGCGAAATCGAAGGCTACGCCAGCGATATCACCCGCACTTTCCCCATCAACGGCCGCTTCACGCCGGAACAGAAAGCCATCTATGAACTGGTGCTGGCCGCCCACGGCGCCGCGCTGGAACAGGCCAGACCGGGCAACCGCTACAGCGCCATGCACGACGCCGCCGTGCGCACACTCACGGCCGGTTTGATCGAACTGGGTTTGCTGACCGGCACGGTCGATGAAGCGATCGAGAACAAAACCTTCCGCCAGTTCTACATGCACGGCACCGGCCACTGGCTGGGGCTGGACGTGCACGACGCGGGCCGCTACAAGATCGACGGCGAAGACCGCGAGCTGGAAGTCGGCATGGCCTTTACCATTGAACCGGGTCTGTACATCCGCCCGGCCGATAACGTGCCCAAGGCGTATGAGTACATCGGCGTGCGTATTGAAGACGACATTGTGCTGACCGAAAACGGCCCGCTGATCCTGTCTGACGACTGCCCGCGCACCGTGGCCGAGATCGAAGCCGTCATGAACCGCTAAGCCGCTGCGCCGCCTGAACCGCTCCCAACACCACAACGGAACCCGCCCATGATCGTCCGTAACCTGCCTTGCCATGTTGATATCGCCATTGTCGGCGGCGGCCCCGTGGGCGCGCTGGTGGCGCAAAGACTGGCACGGCAGGGGCGCAACGCCATTGCCATCGAGGCAAGGCAAAGCGTGGACGATGGCGCGACCGACCCGCGCGCGCTGGCGTTGTCGTGGTCCAGCTACCAGAACCTGCTGGAAGCCGGGCTGTGGCAAGAGCGCCTGGCGCCCACGGCCATTGGCCGCGTACATGTTTCGCAACAGGGCTCGATCGGCCGAACCGAACTCACCGCCGAAGAACTCAACCTGCCGGCGCTGGGTTACGTGGTCAGTTATGAAAAGCTGGCCAGAATCGCGCTGGAACAACTGGCCACCGGCCCGGCGCAACTGGCGCTGGGTACACGTGTCACCGGCGTGCGCAGTTTGTCGCGGTTTGCCGAGCTGCAACTGGCGACACAAACCGGCGCGGTAAGCATGACCGCGCGGCTGGTGATCCTGGCCGATGGCGGCAAGCTGGTGGGCGAGATCGACGGCGTGCAACAGACCGTCAAGTCCTACAACCAGCACGCCATCCTGGCCACGCTGACCCCGACCGTGCCGCACAACAACGTGGCGTTCGAACGCTTTGCCGACGACGGCCCGATGGCGCTGCTGCCGTTTGGCGACGACTACATGCTGATCTGGACGCAAACCCCGGAACAAGCCGAAGCGCGGCTTTCGCTGGACGACGAAACCTTCATGACCGCCGTGGCCAACCGCTTCTCTGGCCGCGTCGCCGGCTTCAGCGCCGTCGGCCCGCGCCGCAGCTGGCCGCTGGCGCTGAAAACGCTCGATTCCGTCGTTGCCGATCGCATGGTGCTGATCGGCAACGCCGCCCAGACCCTGCACCCCGTGGCAGGCCAGGGCCTGAACCTGGGCCTGCGTGACGCCGCCACGCTGGCAGACGTCATCGCCACCATGCCCGGCCACACGCTGGGCGAGGCCGCCATGCTGCAACGCTACGCCACGCTGCGGCGCAAGGACGCCGGCGCGGTGACGGCGTTTACCGATAATCTGATTACGCTGTTTGACCAGCCGAATGTGCTGATGAAGCATGCGCGTAGTCTGGGGATGCTGGCGCTGGATCAGATCGGGCCTTTGCGCAGGGGGTTTGCGCGGCGGCTGGTTTATGGGGTGAAGTGAATGCCCAGGGGTGGGCTTTTGCGGGGGTGAATGGTTTGCATGGCTGCTGCGGGTAGGGTGGATTCGGAGCGGTGGCGACAATCCTCCTGCTGCTGCCTTTAAAGACTTGACTGCTGTTAGCGCCTGCGGCGCGGTGGTTTTGATACCGGGGGTGCCCGGAGCACGGTACTTTCTTTTGGATCGCCAAAAGAAAGTACCCAAAGAAAAGGCGACCCCTGCGACAGCGCCCACTACGTGGGTTCCCTGCGCTTCTCGCGAAGTCCGGCTGGCTACGGGAACTCGCTTCGCTCAAACACCCCTCCGCCGCAACCCCGGACTTCGCTGCGATGCTCGGCGCAGTCAAGGGGAGGCAAGCCAAAGGCAACGGCAACTGCACCTGCACCTGCAACCCCGAAAATCAACTGCAACCCCAATCCCAATCCCGCAAACCACTCTTCGCAAGAATGACCAGTTTGCCCCACCACTTCGTCATTCCGGCGGAGGCCGGAATCCAGCTGCAATGCTGGACATGGTAAAGACACGTCAAAGGCACCCCCAACCCCGCAGACCACTCGTCGCAAGAATGACCAGTCTGCTCCATCACTTCGTCATTCCGGACCTCGGCGGCCCCCTTGGCCGGAATCCAGAACGGCCGCCGCAGGTGGCCCTGGCGATGGTGGATTGTCGCTTCGCTCCGAATCCACCCTACGGTAGGCGTTTACGTTCTTGCCCGCAAAGGGGGCGTTCCGGCCCCGTACTGGATTCCCGCCTCCGCGGGAATGACGAGTTAGTGGGACGCACGCTACGTAGATGTTGTCGTTGTCGTTAGCTTGGGGTTTCGTTTTTGCAGTTGCAGTTGCAGTTGCAGTTGCAGTTGCAGTTGCAGTTGCAGTTGCAGTTGCAGTTGTAGTTGTAGTTGCAGTTGTAGTTGCAGTTGTAGTTGCAGTTGCAGTTGAAGTTGGGGTTGTTTTTGCCTTTCCTCCCCCATTAAAGCCAAGCGCCGATGGAGTGGAGGGAGACCCCAGGCTCCCGACCGACTGAGGGCAGCCCGGAGGGCCGCCGGGCTGGGGTCGCCTTTCTTTGCCTACTTTCTTTGGCGAAGCAAAGAAAGTAGGGTGCTCCCGCCACCGCGGGTATCAAATGCTTTTAAAACCCTGCGCCGAAGGCGCTAACAGCGGTTAAGGTTTTGCAACAGTGCCACGGCACGCGTCCCAGACCAGATTCCAGCCCAAGGGGCTGCCGAGGGCTGGAATGACGAGTCTATGGGATGCGTATTGAAATTGGCCATTGCCATTACCGTTGTTGGCCTGGGTCATGGACTTGCCGCCATCATTGCTGAAATACTTCCCTCACCCAAACCGTACCCCCACCCCCGTCGCCTCCTGAATCTGCTGCCGCGTCACCCCAGGCGCCAGTTCAATCACCCGCAAACCATCCCCATCCACCTCCATCACCCCCAGATCAGTAATGATCAGATCCACCACGCCAACCCCGGTCAGCGGCAAGGTGCAGGACGGCAACAGTTTCAGCTCCACCGTGCCGTCCTTTTTGCGCGCCACATGTTCCATCAGCACGATCACCCGCCCCACGCCGGCGACGAGGTCCATGGCGCCGCCCATGCCTTTGACCATCTTGCCGGGGATCATCCAGTTGGCCAGATCGCCGTGTTCGCTCACTTGCATGGCGCCCAGAATGGCCAGGTTGATCTTGCCGCCGCGGATCATGCCAAATGAATCGGCGCTGGCGAACGTGGCAGAGCCGGGCAGGGTGGTGATGGTCTGTTTGCCAGCGTTGATCAGGTCCGGGTCGACCTGGTCTTCGGTGGGGAAGGGGCCGATGCCAAGCAAGCCGTTTTCGGATTGCAGCCAGACTTCAATCCCGGCCGGGACGTGGTTGGCCACCAGGGTGGGCAGGCCGATGCCCAGGTTTACATAAAAGCCATCGCGCAATTCCTGGGCGGCACGGGCGGCCATGTCTTCGCGGGTCCATGCCATGCTCAGGCCTCCTTGGCGGCGCGGGTGGTGCGTTGTTCGATGCGTTTTTCCGGGTGCGGGTTGTGCACCAGACGGTGAACAAAGATGCCGGGTGTATGGATTTCATCCGGGTCCAGTTCACCAATCTCGACAATGATTTCGGCCTCGGCCACGGTGATCTTGCCGGCGGTGGCGACATTGGGGTTGAAGTTGCGCGCGGTGCGGCGGTACACGAGGTTGCCGGCCTTGTCGGCCTTCCAGGCTTTGACGAGCGAAACATCCGCCACCAGCGCGGTTTCCATCACGTACATCTTGCCGTTGAATTCGCGCGTTTCCTTGCCTTCGGCCACCAGCGTGCCGTAGCCGGTGGGGGTGAAGAACGCCGGGATGCCGGCGCCGCCTGCGCGCAGTTTCTCGGCCAGCGTGCCTTGCGGGGTGAATTCCAGTTCCAGCTCGCCAGACAGATATTGGCGCTCGAACTCTTTGTTTTCGCCCACATAGCTGGAAATCATTTTGCGGATCTGGCGGGTTTCCAGCAGTTGCCCCAGGCCAAAGCCATCGACCCCGGCGTTGTTGGAAATCGCCGTCAGGTTGCGCACGCCTGCATCACGCAGGGCGCCGATCAGGGCTTCGGGGATGCCGCACAGGCCAAAGCCGCCAACGGCAATGATCTGGCCATCGGCCACGATATCGGCCAGTGCGATGCTTGCATCGGGGTAGAGTTTGTTCATTCTTTTAATGTGCTCCTCTTGTTCTGGGGCGGGGCGGGCTCACTGTGCCGTCCACCCGCCATCCATGGCCCAGGCTGCGCCGCGCACCTGCACGGCGGCGTCGCTGCATAAGAACAGTGCCAGTTCGCCCAGTTGCTGCGGGGTGACAAACTCGGCGGAGGGTTGTTTTTCCAGCAAGAGATCGCGCGTGGCCTGTTCCACGCTGATGCCCCCCGCTTGCGCCCGGTCGGCAATCTGTTTTTCCACCAGCGGAGTTTTTACCCAGCCGGGGCAGATGGCGTTGCAGGTCACGCCGGTTTGCGCCAGTTCCAGTGCGGCGCTTTTGGTCAGGCCGATAATCCCGTGTTTGGCCGCCACATAAGCTGACTTCTGCGCAGAGGCCACCAGACCATGCGTCGAGGCAATATTGATAATCCGCCCCCAGCCGCGTTGCTTCATGCCCGGGATCGCCAGATGCATGGTGTGAAAAGCGGCAGACAGGTTGAGCGCAATTACTGCGTCCCAGCGTTCTGGCGCAAAGTCTTCCACGCTGGCTACGTGCTGGATGCCGGCGTTGTTGACCAGGATATCCACGCCGCCAAACTCGCTGGTGGCGTAGCGCATCAGATCGGTGATCTCGGCCGGTTTCATCAGGTCCGCGCCGTGGTAACCCACGCGGCCGGCGTGATGGGTCACGCTTTGCTGGGCGGCCAGCACGTCGCCAAAACCGTTGAGGATGATGTTGGCGCCGTGGCCGGCCAGCGCCTGGGCAATGCCAAGGCCGATACCGCTGGTTGAGCCGGTAATGAGTGCGGTTTTGCCTTTGAGGTCTGTCATGGATAAAGCTCCCTGGTGCAACGTCAGACCAGACCGGTCAGGTAGTACACGGTAATCACAAAGAACACCGCCAGCGTCTTGATGACGGTAATGGCGAAAATGTCGCGGTAGGCCTCGCGGTGGGTCAGGCCGGTGACGGCCAGCACGGTAATCACCGCGCCGTTGTGCGGCAGGGTGTCCATGCCGCCAGAGGCCATGGCCACCACGCGGTGCAAGACTTCCATGGGGATGTGCGCGGCGTTGGCGGCGGCAATGAACTGCTCGGAGAGCGCGGCCAGTGCCAGGCTCATGCCGCCAGAGGCCGAACCGGTAATGCCGGCCAGTGTGCTGACGCTGATGGCCGCGTTGACCAGCGGGTTGGGGATGGCGGCCAGCGCGTGGCTGACGGCAATAAAGCCCGGTAATGCGGCGATCACCCCGCCAAAACCGTATTCAGATGCCGTGTTCATGGCGGCCAGCAAGGCACCGGCCACGGCCTGTTTGCTGCCTTCCTGCACGCGGGCTTTGACTGCGCCAAAGGCGGTCAGCAGCACAAACAGGCAGCCAAACAGCAACGCGCCTTCGACGGCCCAGATCGCAGTCACCGACGGGATCGCCGTCGTGACTGGCTTGGCCAGGCCCGGCAAGGCCAGCGTGTGGCTGGCGCCGTACCATTGGGGGATAAGCCGGGTGAGCGCAAAATTGACGACGCCAATCAGCACCAGCGGCGCAATGGCCAGCCAGGGCGAAGGCAGGTTGCTGGTATCGACCGGCGCAGGTTCGTTCTGCAACTGCGTGCCATAGCCTTCACCTGAAGCAATCAGGTGGCGGCGGCGATAGTTCAGGTACAACAAACCCACCACAAAAATGAACAGCGCGCCGATCGTGCCCAGCCACGGCGCGGCCCAGGTGGTGGTCTTGAAAAAGGTGGTGGGGATGATGTTCTGGATCTGCGGCGTGCCGGGCAGCGAATCCATGGTGAACGAGAACGCGCCCAGCGCAATCACGCCGGGGATCAGCCGCTTGGGGATATTGCCCTGGCGGAACAACTCGGCGGCAAACGGGTAAACCGCAAACACCACCACGAACAGCGATACGCCGCCGTAAGTCAGTAATGCGCAGACAACCACGATCACGGCGATGGCTTTCTCGCGACCAATCCAGCCGATCACGGCGTTGACAATGGCTTTGGAAAAACCGGACAACTCCACCAGCTTGCCAAACAGTGAACCCAGCAAGAACACCGGGAAATACAGTTTGACGAACACCACCATCTTTTCCATGAACACGCCGCTGAAGACCGGGGCGACGAGGGTGGGATCAGTCAGCAAGACGGCGGCCAGCGCGCAGATCGGCGCCATCAGGATCACGCTATAACCGCGATATGCGGTGTACATCAGCAAGGCCAGTGCGGCCAGAACAATCAGCAGAGCCATGTAACTCCTCCAGTGGCATTTTTTGTAAAGCCATTCATGAGTCAGGCGCCTTGGGCTGCCTGCACGCAAAGAGTGCGCAAGAGGGTTCTAGCAGATTCTGTACCAGGCCAGAATTGACTACAAAATGCGGGTTCTGGCCAGATTGGGCGGAGTTTTGTCTCTGAACGTAGACAACCGGGTGCTCATGTGCGGTCGCAGCAAGTTGAGGGGGATCAATGGCGGCAGCGCAAAATGGGCGATTTTGTCTCTGTATGTAGACTAATTCTCGATATGGAGACAAAACAGCGGCTGGCCGGGCGGCAGAAAGCAGCACGGCCACCCGGTTGCAGCGGTGGCCGTGTTGTCTTGTCAGGCAAAAACGTAGTGGGTGAGCGAGTGCTACCGGGCTGCCAGGGCGGGGGGCAATTACAACAGTGAGTTGATCAAAGACTCGTCGGTCGAAGCCTGCGTCAGCTGCGATGCGGCTTGCGGATTGGCTGCCAGAATCTGCGCCCATTCGCTCTCGACCGAGGCGGTGCTGCCAGAACTGCTGGCGCTGCTGCTGGTCGTGCCGCTGGCTGCGGTCGAGCTGGTTGTACCCGACGCGCTGCTGCTGGCGGTGCTGCCGCTGTTGCCTTCCAGTTGCGCCACCAGGGAATCGAGCGTCGATTGCGTGTTGTTGGCGGTATCGCTGGCGCCAGACAGCAAGGAGAACAAGTCGTCCGTGCTGCCGGAGTCGCCGGACAACAGCGGGTCGCTCAGGGTGTTCTGTTCAATGATCTGGTTCAGTTCAGTGAGCAAACCGGACGAGTTGTACGTCGTCGCGTCACTATTGCTGTTACTGCTGCCCAGCGTGACGGTTGTGCTGGGGCTGGCGGTGCTAGAGCTGGCTGCTTCTTCGGCGGCCAGCACGGTATCAAGCAGCGAATCGGTCGATGAAGTGCCGCTGGTGCTGGCGGTGCTCGTGCCGGTGGCGCCGAGCAAGGAAGAAAGGGACGAATAATTGCTGGATGAGATGCTGCTGGTCATGGGCGCGTCTCCTTGCGTTGCTGCACATGGCGTGGCCAGCGCGGATGGCCACAAACTGCAATTAAAACAGCCATTTGTATCCGGTATTTGTCTTTACGGGCCGTAATTGTATCGCCCATGTAACTAACGCCCTGAAACGACAAATGGCATACCGCGGGCTGCGCGATATGCCATTTGCTGGATGAACGGCAGGCCGCTTAATGCGTGGCCGGCACGGTCAGCTCCTGCACCAGTTGATCGGCGCCGTACACATACTTGAGCGCCTGCAGGATGGCGCCGCTGTGCACCGCCACGGTACGGTTGCTTACCGGGTCATAGTAGAACGCGCCACCCAGGCTGTGGATATTGCCATCAAACACCAGGCCCACAATCTGCCCCTGGCGGTTGATCACCGGGCTGCCGGAGTTGCCGCCAATGATGTCGTTGGTGGTGACAAAGTTCATGCGTTGCTGCGGGTCCAGTTTCGGTTTTGCCGTGATCCAGCTCTGTGGCAGGGCAAAAGGCTCGGCCCCGGTGGCGCGGTCATACAGGCCGGCAAAGTGGGTGAACGGCGGCACCGGCTGGCCGCGCTCAGACCAGCCACGCACCTCGCCATAAGACAAGCGCATGGTGAAGGTGGCGTCCGGGTAAACCTTGTCGCCCAACTGGGCAAAGCGGGCCTGGGCGATCAGTTCGGCATTCTTTTGCTCGACCGCGTCCACGTCGTTCTCATACTTCAGCCGCACTGCGCGCGCGGCCGGATCAACCAGCCGGGCCAGTTTGATCATCGGGTCATCCGACGCGGCAATGGCGGCCTTGCCACCGTCCCACAGGGCCTTGCGGCGGGCGACATCGGCCAGTTGCGTGCCTTCGGTCAACTGGCGGGCCAGATCAGCCGGCGATTGCTTGCCCAGCACCTGTTTTACAAACGGATCATCCGTGCCCAGGATCTCGCGCAGCCGGGTCAGCGACGCGGTGAGTTTGACGCGTTCGAAATCCGGATACAGCGGCGCGCTGGAGAACAAGCGTTGTTCCAGTTGCGGCAGGGCGGCTTCGTTGAACTCCGGCATGCGCTGTTGATCGGGCAGTGCGCGCTCATCCGCGCCGCGGACCAGGTTGCGGGCGATCCGGAAATACTGGCTGTTAAAGCCGAGGCCGACTTCCTTCATCAGGTAATCCGGTTCGATCTCGCGGTACACGGTCTGGGCTTTGGCGATGGCATCCCACGCGCCGCCGGCCTTGCTGGCCAGCGTCGGGTCTTTGGCGACAAAGGCGCGCAGATCGGCTTCTTCCTGGCGTTTTTGCGCCATCAGGACCGGGTCTTGCAGCGCCTGCAACTGGCCCAGCCGGGCCTTGAAGGAATTTTCAATGCCAAACAGGTCAGTCGCCGCTACGCGGGCTTTTTCCGGGCTCTCGGCGCTGTATTGCGTCAGGATGCCGCGCAGCTGCGCCAGGCTGAGCAACTGGTGCTCAATGACGGTATCACGCTGGGTTTCCAGCTGCGCCACCGTGAGCAAACGCTGCGTGCGGCCGGGGTTGCCGGTCACAAAGGTCAGCTCGCCTTCTTGCGCGCCGGCCGGGTTGAACGGGAAGTAATCCTTCACCACAGCCGGTTTGCCGTTTTCATAAGCGCGCAGCAACGACATATCAATGGCGTAGCGCGGGAAATTGAAGTTGTCCGGATCGCCGCCGAAGAAGCCCAGCGATTTTTCCGGCACGAACACCAGGCGCACGTCCTGGTAGCGGTGATATTGGTAAAGGTCGTAACGACCGCCGTGATAGAGGTCTACCACTTCACAGCGGGTAGTGGCTTTGGCATCGCCCGCGCAAGCGGCGGTCAGCCGGGCCTTCACGGCATTCTGGGCGTCGCGGAATGCACCGCCCGACAAGCCGGCGGTTGCGGTTTTGACTTCTTTGGTCACATCCGTAATGCGATCCAGCCGGTTCAGTTCAATCTCCGGACAGCGCACTTCCTGGGCCGGTGTGGCGGCCAGAAAACCGTCTTTCACGAAGTCTTTCTTGATGCTGGATAACTGCTCAACGCAAGACAAGGCGCAGTGGTGGTTGCTCAGCACCAGCCCGGTGGGGGAGACAAAAGAGGCCGAACAGCCGCCGGCAATCCGCACCGACGCATGCATGACCTTGTCAGTCCAGGCAGCGTCCGGCGTGAAACCGTATTGCTGGGCAATGGCCTGGGTCGGCAAACGATCCAGCGTCCACATCCCTTCAGCGGCCAGCCCCAGGCTGGGTATCAGGAAACTGCTCAAAACCAGTAATTTGCGCAAAATTTTCTCTCTTGTAGGAAGGCGGTGGGTATTTCCGCAAACCATCTCCGGGTGGCCGGATGTGGCCGGTCGGCATGTGTCATGCCGGTGTTCATTGTTACGTGCTTGTCATGAATGACCAATATGCAGATTTCAGGAAATCACTACACAACAGCGCACTTCCTGGAAGCGTTTATTAAGATATTTTATGCATAACAAACTAATGCTTAGCTAAATTCATGTTATCGCTCGGGCCGATCACACTGTGTCTGGTCAGCAGCCGCAAAAGCTTGCTGCCTTAAACCAGATACAGCACGGAGATCACCCACATGAAACGCACACTTGCCGTCTTGCTTGTTGCCGCTGTCGTTGGCGGTTTTGCTACTCACGCCGCATTCAACATCGTTGACCGCATCAAGGTTGCCGAGGCCCAGGCGCTGGCCGCGGTTGATCTGGCTACCGCCAGCCATGGCGTCGGTTCGCTGACGGCGCCGGATACCCTGGGCGGGGTAGCCCTGCCCGCGGCGCAGGCTTCGCTTTCTGCCTTGCAGGCGGGGGAACAATAATGAAGCGCCAGAATGATGCTGGACAAGCGAAAACCGGCGGGACGGGGCGTCTGAGGTTCTGGCTGGTGTTTATGGGCAGTGCGGTGTTCTGCGGCTTGCTGACCTTGAATGCGATCGAATGGGTGATGAGCGCAACTGACAAACCGGTGCAAGCGGCCCAGCGTGCCGAACGTATCAACGGCTTGTCGCCCCGGCCCGGCCACGTGCTGGCCGGCCAGCCAAGCCGCTCGCTGCGCTGAGGGGGCGATGATTTGCCGGTTTACCGCAGCGCCAGCAATTGCCGCGCCGCTTCGCCAATCCGGCGCGACATGATTTCCATGCGCGGTGATTGCACTTTCCAGGCGTGCCAGAACAGCGCCAGATCAACCGGGTGCGCCGGGGCCAGATCAACCAGTGTGCCCTTGGCCAGGGCCTCGCGCACCAGTAACTCGGGCACCAGACCATAACCCAGGCCGTAATGGATGGCGGTGTAGTGCGGGTCGCACCCGGGCACGTAATGGCACGGGTAGGCACCCGGCGTCAGGCCCAGCCGGTCTTGCAGGAAATTGGCCTGCAGGCTGTCTTTGCGGGTATAGGCCACCACCGGCGCGGTGCGGGCAGCGGCGCGGGTCAGGCCTTCGGGAAACCAGCGTTCGGCAAAGGCGGCGCTGGCGATCATGCGGTAACGCATGATGCCCAGCGGGTCGGCAAAGCACCCCTTCATCGGGCGCGGTTCGGTACTGACGCAGCCGGTGGCCATGCCGGTTTCCAGCACTTCATAGGTGTGATCCTGGTCTTCCACGATCAGATCAAGCAGCACTTGTTCGTGTGCCAGGAGTTCGGCCAGCGCCGGGAAAAACCACGTCCCCAGCGTATCGGCATTGACTGCAATAGTCACTGACAAGGGCGCGTGGCGTTGTTCGGCCAGGTCAGAGGCCAGGTCTTCTTCCAGCAGCATGACCCGGCGCAGATGCTGCAACAGCCGCTGTCCGGTGCGGGTGGCACGTACCGGCCGGCTGCGGATCACCAGCGCAGCGCCCATTTCTTCTTCCAGCGCCCGCACGCGTTGCGAGATGGCCGACGGCGTGACATGCAGGCGGGCACCGGCTTGTTCGAAACTGCCGGTCTCAATAACGGTCAACAGGGCTTCTGTCTGCTTGGGATCAAGTCTCACTGCGGTTTCTCTTGGGCGGGTTCCGGCTTTGTGAATAGTTTCTCAATGAAGAATTTTTAAGGGTAGCGGATATATCTTAAACCTGGTTCATCAAAGATCATCGCTTTTCTGATAATTCGACGAATATGAATGGAAAAACAATATGAATGCTTCCAATTCGTCCCGGCCAGGCCGCCCCTGGTTGCGCATCTTTGCGCTGGTTGCGGGGCTGTTGCTGGGCCTGACGGTGGCGCTGGGTTGCGCCGCGGGCTGGTGGCTCTGGCAAGTCTGGCAAGGCTTGCCCTCAATCAAGGAACTGGCTGTTTACCAGCCGGCCCAACCGCTGCGCATCTATGCCGATGATGGCAAGACCTTGCTGGCCGAATATGGCGAAGAACGGCGCGACGTGCTGCCCTTGTCGGCTATCCCCAAGCGCATGCAACTGGCGCTGCTGGCCATTGAAGACGCGCGCTATTACGAACATGGCGCGGTTGATTTCGGCGGTATGGCGCGGGCTGCGCTGGCCAATATCACGACCGGGCGCCATGGTCAGGGTGCCAGCACGATCTCGATGCAGGTGGCGCGCAATTTTTATCTGACGCGCGAAAAAACCTTCACCCGCAAGATCACCGAGATGCTGCTGGCTTTCAAACTGGAGCAGGAATACGGCAAGGATCGGCTGCTTGAGTTGTACATGAACCAGGTTTACCTGGGTGAGCGGGCCTATGGCTTTGCCGCAGCGGCCAATATCTATTTTGGCAAACCGGTCAGCGAGATCACGCTGGCGCAGGCGGCCATGCTGGCGGGCCTGCCCAAGGCGCCGTCTGCCAACAACCCGGTCAACAACCCGGAGCGCGCCCGGCAGCGTCAGCAATATATTCTCAAGCGCATGCTGGAGCTGGGTTATATCAGCGATGCCGAGTACCAGGCGGCGCTGGCCGAACCGCTGCAACTGGCGCCGGATCACACCGCCATCCGTGAGGCCGCCTGGCCAGTAGAAGCCGTGCGGCAATGGGCCGTGGCGCGTTATGGCGAACAGGCCTATGCGCTGGGGCTGGATATCACGACCACGATCAATCTGCCCGCGCAAAAACATGCCGATGCCGTGGTGCGGGCGCATTTGCTGAATCTGCAGGCGGCGAGCGGTTTTCGTGGCGCGGTCAAAACGGTTGCGCTCTCGCACGATGGCCCGGATGCCAAAACCATCCGCAGCTTGCTGGCCGCCACGCCGGATAGCGCCGATGATGTGCTGGCGGTGCTGATCACCGGGCGGCAAGGCGACGTATTCAATGCGGTGCAGCGCGACGGTACGCCGCTGGAACTGGTCTCTGATAAAAGCGCGGCCGCCGGCAAGCTGGGGCGCGGGGCCATTGTTTATGCGCGGGACATGGGCAAGGCGCGCTGGCAATTGATTTCGTTGCCGCAAATGGAAGCGTCGCTGGTCTCGCTGGATAGCCAGACCGGGGATATCGAGGCGCTGGTCGGGGGCTTTGATTTTGACCGCAACAAATATGATCGCGCCTTGCAGGCTT
This sequence comes from Silvimonas iriomotensis, assembly GCF_014645535.1. NCBI lineage: Bacteria > Pseudomonadati > Pseudomonadota > Betaproteobacteria > Neisseriales > Chitinibacteraceae > Silvimonas > Silvimonas iriomotensis. The sequence goes on along the minus strand of NZ_BMLX01000006.1, from coordinate 30,868 downwards.
ATCGCCAGCCTGGTTCGGCCTTCAAGCCGTTTATCTATGGTGCGGCCATTGAAAAGGGGTTTTTCCCCGGTACGCTGGTTGATGATACCCAGCGCCAGTTGGGGCGCACAGAAACCGGTGCGCAGCCGTGGCGGCCCAAAAACTATGGCGATAACTATGAAGGATTCATCACCGTGCGCCGCGGCCTGGCACGCTCCAAAAACCTGGTGGCGGTGGGGCTGATGCAAGCTGCCGGGGCGCCTTATGCCCAGCAGTACGCCATGCAGTTTGGCTTTAACGCCGCCCGCAACCCGCCCTCGCTACCGCTGGCGCTGGGTTCGGGCTCGGTGACGGCGACGCAGATGGCCGCGGGATATGCGGTGTTTGCCAATGGCGGCACCTTGTACTCGCCCCGCTTGATCAAGTCGGTGCGTGATCGCAAAGGCAAGGTGCTGATTGCAGAACCGGCCCGCCCCAAAGGCCGGCGGGTGGTCTCTGAACGCAACGCCTGGATGGTGGACAGCCTGTTGCGTTCGGTCGTGCATGAAGGGACCGGGCGCGGGGCGATGGTGCTGGGGCGGGATGATCTGGCCGGCAAGACGGGGACATCCAACGATGCGCGTGATGCCTGGTTTGCCGGTTATGGCGGCGACCTTGTGACCGTGGTGTGGATGGGCTACGACCAGCCGCGCAGTCTGGGCCGGCGCACGGGCGGTACGCTGTCTTTGCCGGTCTGGGTGGATTACATGAAAACTGCCCTGGCTGATCGCCCGCAGCGGGAACGCCCGGTGCCCGATGGTGTGGCGCAGACAATGCAAGACTATGTGTATACCGAATACACGCAGGGCGCTTGCGTGGATGACGCGCACGGCTTTATCCGCAGTGCGGTAAAGTGCGCTCGCGTGGTGGTGACGGATACGTCGTCCGCCGCAGCGCAAGAAGGGCACGAGCAATCGGAACGTGACGCCATCATCCAGATGTTCTCCAATGACGACTGAGGCCATGCTGCTGCATTACATCTACCTGGTTGCGATTGTGGCAGAGGCCATGTCCGGCGCCATCATGGGCATGCGGCGCGGTATGGATCTGTTCGGGCTGTGCCTCGTTGGCACGGTCACCGCGCTGGGCGGCGGCTCGATCCGCGACATGCTGCTGGGACACTATCCGCTGGGCTGGGTGGCGCACCCGCTGTACCTGGCGTTTACCATCACTGCCGCCCTCGTCACCGCCATGCTGGCGCGGCATGTGCACCGCTTGCGCATCCTGTTCTTGCTGGTAGATGGGCTGGGGCTGGTGGCGTTTTCCATTCTGGGTTGCGATATCGCGCTGGGGGTGGGCGTACACCCGGCGGTGGCGGTGGTGTTCGGCATGATCACCGGCATTTTTGGTGGCGTGCTGCGCGACATTCTGTGCAATGAAATCCCGCTGGTGCTGCGGCGCGAGATGTATGCCAGCGTCTCGCTGGTCACGGGCGCCATTTATGTCGGCCTGCATAAGCTGGGCACCGATCCGGGCGAGGCCCTGTTGATGGCGCTGGGCACCGGTTGTGTCTTTCGCGCGCTGGCGATCCGCTTCAAGTGGGAACTGCCGGGGTTCTCGGGCACCGGTATTCGCGGGTTTGAATAACTTGTCGTAATCAGGGCGGATTCTGTCCGCATTCACGGCATAGAATAGCGCCAACCTATCCGGAGCTTTCACCCGCCGTGCACACGCTCTCGCTGACCGCCGCCCGTACCCTGCATCTGAACGCCCAGGGCCTGCTCACGCCGCCACGGCGCAAAGCCGTCAAAGCCGATGTCCTGACCGCCATCAGCCGCATGGCGCAATTGCAGATCGACACCATCAGCGTGGTGGCCCGCAGCCCGTATCTGGTGCTGTTCAGCCGCCTGGGTGCCTACGATCAGGCCTGGCTGGAGCAACTGCTGGCGGAGCGGCGCCTGTTTGAATACTGGTCGCATGAGGCGTGTTTTTTGCCGATTGAAGATTACGGCCTGATGCGACACCGCATGCTTGATCCGTCTGGCATGGGCTGGAAATACGCGGCCAACTGGCACCAGCAATACCAGTCCGAGATCGACGCACTGATCGGCCAGATCCGCGCCAGCGGCCCGGTGCGTTCGGCCGACTTTGCCCGCGAACAAGGCAGCAGCAACGGCTGGTGGGACTGGAAGCCCGAAAAACGCCATCTGGAAGTCTTGTTCACCACGGGCGAGTTGATGGTGAGCGAGCGCCGCAACTTCCACCGGGTCTATGACCTGACCGAACGCGTCTTGCCGGACTGGAACGACGCGCGTGACCTGCCTGATCTGGCCACGGTCCAGCGGGAACTGATTCGTCGCTCTTGCCAGGCGCTGGGCGTGGTGCGGGCTGATTGGGTGGCGGATTACTACCGGCTGCGCAAGGTGTCCTGGCTGGCAGAACTGGCGGCGCTGGAAGCGGACGGCGAAATCGTGCCGGTGACGGTGCCCGGTTTTAAACAGGCCACCTGGGTGCATCGTGATCAGGCCGGACTGATTGAGGCGGCCAACGCCGGCGAGGTGGCCTCCAGCGTGACCACGCTGCTGTCGCCGTTCGATCCGGTGGTGTGGGACCGCAAACGCGCTACTGCCTTGTTCGGGTTTGATTACACGCTGGAATGCTATACGCCCGCGCCCAAGCGCAAGTACGGCTATTTCTGCCTGCCGATCCTGAGTCGTGGCAAGCTGGTGGGGCGGCTGGATGCCAAGGCGCACCGCGCCAGGGGCGTATTCGAAATCAAAAGCCTGTATCTGGAAGACGGCGTGCGGCTCAGTGCCCGGCTGGCGGGCGATATTGGCCGTGCCATTCAGCGCTGCGCCGACTGGCACGCAACGCCGCAAGTCACCTGGGGCAAGGTGCCGGCGGCGTTCATGGCGCAATCAGACGATTGAATGTGTGGCTACCGCGGGCGCGGTTTCAACAATGCGCGCCAGCTTGCGTACGGCCTGATCCAGTTCGCTGTTGTAGGGCGTGCCACAACTGATGCGCAAGAACGAGGCAAAGCGCGACGAATTGGAGAACAACACGCCAGGCGCCACGCGTATGCCTTGTTCCAGCGCGGTTTCAAACACCGCTTGCGAGTCGCGCCGGTCCGGCAGTTCCACCCACAAGCCAAAGCCACCTGCCGGCACGGTCAGCCGGGTGCCGGCCGGAAAATAACCGGCAATCGCCTGCGCCACTTGCTGGCGCTGGGTAAACAGATGGGTGCGCAAACGGCGCAAGTGACGGTCAAACGCGCCTGATCCCAGAAAACTGGCTGCAACAACCTGCGACAAGGCCTCGTTGGGCCGCGAATGGGCGTACTTGAGCATCTCGACCCGGCCACGCCATTTGCCGGCGCTCATCCAGCCCACGCGCATACCCGGCGCTACCGTTTTGTGCAGACTGGCGCAGTGGATCACGTTGCCGGTGTAATCGCGACTTTTCAGCGCGGGCAGCGGCGTGTCGTCATCGGTCAGCAGGGCATAGGTGTCGTCTTCAATCAGCGCAATGTGGTTGGCTTCGCACCAGGTGACCAGCCGGTCCTTGTGGCTCTCCGGCATGATGGCGCCCAGCGGATTTTGCAGGTGCGGCACCACCACCAGCGCCTTGATGTTGGGATAGGTCTGCGCGGCCAGTTCCAGCGCTTCCAGCGAGATACCGGTTTCCGGACTGGTGGGGATTTCCAGCGCACGCATGCCCAGGCTTTCCAGAATCTGCAGCACGCCATAAAAGGTCGGGGATTCCACGGCGATGATATCGCCCGGCTGTGCTACCGCGCGGATAGCCAGATTCAGCGCCTCGGTGCAGCCGTGGGTGACCACGATATCGTCTGCGGTCAGGTTCATGGAGGCATGCATGGCGCGCTTGGCCAGAACGCTGCGCAAACCGGCATGGCCATTGCGCGGTACGGCCCGGCCGTAGATTTCCGGATGCTGGCGCAACGCGCGCACCGCGGCCTGGCGCAAGGGTTCATTCGGGTACAACTCTGGCGCACCGCAGGCGACCCCCAGATTGGTTTGCACATTGGCGCTCATGGCCTTGACCAGAATGGCAGAGACTTTCTCGTTGATCCCGGCGTATTGCGCGGTATCGGGCAGGACAATACGCGGCTCTGGCACGCGGGCCAGCGCATTGCGCGGCTTGTGACAGATAAAGTAGCCCGAGCGCGGGCGCGCTTCCACAATGCCCTGGCTTTCCAGATAGCGGCAGGTCTGCAACGCCGTAGACAGGCTGACGTCGTGGCGCTCCATCAAGGTGCGTACCGAGGGCATTCTTTCCCCCGCACGCAAGGTGCCGGCCTCAATGGCCTGACGGTAGTGACTGGCAAGCTGGCGATAGAGCGGAAATTGGTCCATGGCTTCATTCTGTGCCTGGGGCCTGAGCCATAACAGATACAGATTTTTCCGGACTGCATCGTAACAGATGCACTTTGCCGGTCTTGTTGCGCAGAACAGATTCCGTGCGTGTGCCTGTTGGCAGCCAGGGGCCCCCGATAACCTGTATGGCATATCCCACCCGCCGGAGAACGCCAGCATGCCACGCCAGCCCGAATCCTTTCTCACCATTGAAATGCTCAACGGCCAGACTTTCCAGTTTCACGGCCGCCCCGGGATGACCCTGCATGTGCTCTCCGGCCGCATGCATCTGGCCGAAGCGCCGCGCTGGCTGGCGGAAGATGTCATGCAGATGCCGCGCTATCTGGATAACGGCGACGTTTACACCTTGCAAGAAGAGGGCTGGTCGACGCTTTATGCCGCTCAAAGTGGCCAGCTGCGCTGTGTCGGGTTTATCGCGGCGGAGCGACCGGCCTGGATCAAAACGCTGCTGCGTGCTGGCGGCCGGGTGGTTGCCACGCTGGCCCGCCTGCGCCGGCCCGCTGTTCTGGTCAGCGAACGCTGATCTGTTCTGCCGCTGTTCTGGCTGTCATCAAACCCGCCGCCTGGCGGGTTTTTGTTTGCGTGGTAGCCACACGACAAAACGCAAAGTGCTGCGTTGCAGCCAGAAGGTAGTCCGGCTACTCTGCCAATAGTCGGATATGCCTCTTGCATCGCGTCTGTTCACCCTCAATTCCCTGAATAATCGACGCTAAAACCACGCGCGCGCATATCGCGCCATGACCCACTGTGCCAAACATGGATTTGCATCTCTTGCTGGGCCTGACCCAGCACTACGCTTTACCGCTGACGTTTCTGGTGACGCTGGTCTCCCGCGCCGGCCTGCCGCTGCCCGCTTCACCCTTGCTGGTGATGGTGGGGGCGTTGTCGGTCGCCTCGGGCGAGTTTGCGCTGGCGCTGCTGCTGGCCGCCACGCTGGGTGGTGCGATCGGCGATATGGTCTGGTTCATCGCTGGCCGCCGGCTGGGCCGGCGCGTGCTGGGCGTCATCTGTAAAGTCTCGCTCTCGGCTGACGTCTGTGTGCGCCAGAGCGAAACCCTGTTCGTCAAATGGGGCGGGATCTCTTTGTTTGCCGCCAAGTTTGTGCCCGGTATCTCTGCCGTGGCGCCACCGCTGGCCGGTGCGCTGGGCTGGTCCTGGTTTTCGTTCCTGAAATGGAATATCGCGGCTTCGCTGTTCTGGTCGGTGGTGTTCCTGGGGCTGGGCGCGCTGTTCAGTGATGAACTTGATCTGGTGCTGACCGTACTGGCGCAACTGGGCGAGGGCGCCGTGTGGTCGCTGGCGGCGCTGGTGGTGATTTATCTGATTGGCCGGGTGATCCGCCGCCGTCGCGCTGCCGAGCAATCAGACAACATGCCGCGGATTTCCGTGGCCCAGCTGCGTGCTGATCTGGCCGCCGGGCGTGATCCGGTGATCATTGACGTGCGCTCGGCCGAAGGGCGGCTGCTGGACCCGCGCACCTTGCCCGGTGCCTACACGATCGCACTCAAGGAGATCGGCACGGCGGCGTCGATCTTGCTGCCAGACCGGGATATCGTGGTCTATTGCAGTTGCCCGAACGACGTGACCGCCGTAGCGGCGGCCCGCCAGTTGCGTGGCATGGGCTGGACCCGTACCTTGCCGCTGGCAGGCGGTCTGGAAGCCTGGTTTGAGGCAGAACTGCCCGAACTCTTGCACCCCGCCACGCCCGCCACCACGTGATGACCCGTCAGCCGCGCAGCCGGGTTGTGCCCCGGTTGCCCGCTTACAGCCTGTTACGCTGAAATATCAGTCGGCCCGGTACAATGCGGGCACCACTTGCAAGGTGGTGCTTCCCGGTTTCACGCATGTCCCGCCCGTTTATCATTCCGCTGATTGTGGCCTGTGCGCTATTCATGGAAAACATGGATGCCACGGTGATCTCCACCTCGTTGCCCGTGCTGGCGCGAGACCTTGGCCAGAACCCCATTACCCTCAAGCTGGCGCTGACCGCGTACGTGGTCGGGCTGGGTGTGTTCATTCCGGTATGCGGCTGGGTGGCAGACCGCTTTGGCGCCCGCACCGTGTTCCGGACTGCGATCGGCATTTTCATGGCCGGCTCGCTGCTGTGTGCGGTGTCCAGCACCTTGCCGGCGTTTGTAGGCGCGCGCTTTTTGCAAGGCATGGGCGGCGCGATGATGGTGCCGGTCGGGCGCATCATCATTTTCCGGGCGGTGCCGCGGGCCGATCTGGTCAAGGCCATCGGCTATCTGACCATGCCGGCCTTGTTCGGGCCGGTCATCGGGCCGCCGCTGGGTGGCTTTATCACCACGTATTTTCACTGGCGCTGGATTTTCCTCGTCAATATCCCGGTGAGCTTGCTGGGCCTGTATCTGGCCGGGCGCTTTATCAGCAATACCCGCGAAGACAGTCAGGACCCGCTGGACGTTCCTGGTTTCATTACCTCTGCGCTGGGCAGTTCGCTGACCATGCTAGGGCTGGCGCTGCTGGGTAGCCATCTGGTGCCGCTGGGCTGGGCCATCGGCATGACGGTGGTCGGCGTGGCCATTCTGGTGTGGTACTTCCGCGGCGCCATGCACGCCAGCCGTCCTTTGCTGGACCCGCGCTTTTTGCAGATTCCCACCTTCCGCGCCAGTGTGCTGGGCGGTTCCCTGTTCCGGATTGGCCTGGGTTCGGTGCCGTTCTTGCTGCCGCTGGCGCTGCAAGAAGGCATGGGCATGAGCGCGTTTCACTCTGGCATGATCACTTGCGCCTCGGCGTTTGGCGCGCTGTTCATGAAGAGTATCGGCCCGCGTGTGCTCAAGCGTTACGGGTTTCGCAGCGTACTGATGATCAATGCCTTGCTGGCCGGCCTGGCGCTGGCGTCATTCGGCCTGTTTACCTCCAGCATGCCGGTCTGGCTGATCCTGACCATTGTGGTGCTGGGCGGCTTCTTCCCGTCTTTACAGTTCACTTGTCTGAACTCGATTGTCTACGCCGATATCCGCAGTGAAGACGCCGGCCGCGCCACCAGTCTTGCCAGCGTGGTACAGCAATTGTCGCTGGGCCTGGGCGTGATCATTGCCGGTATGACGTTGCAGTTGTCCAACCACCTGCAAGGCCACGCGCATATTACCGAGGCCGACTTCTGGCCGGCCTTTGTCGTGGTCGGGTTTTTCTCGATTCTGTCGATCCCGGTCACCAGCCGCTTGCCGCATGATGCGGGCGCCGAAATGGCCCGGCGCTCCTGAACGCACCCCACAACAAAAAAGCCCCTTTCGCAGGGGCTTTTTTGTGGGCAACGGCACGCAGTCAAAGCCGGGCCGTCTTGACTGAAGAAAACTCCCGGATCACCCGCACCACCTGCTTGGAACCCTCGCTGATGCGGATAATGGCATCCCCGGCCTGATTGGCCAGGTTCACCCCGTCGTTGGCCTGATTCACGCACGCTTCCATACTCTGGATGGCCGATCGGGTGCCTTCCTGGATCTTGCTGGTCATGCCGGCAATTTCGGTGGTCGATACCCCGGTGCGCTCTGCCAGCTTGCGCACTTCGTCGGCCACCACGGCAAAGCCGCGGCCTTGCTCGCCCGCGCGGGCCGCCTCAATGGCAGCATTCAGGGCCAGCAGGTTGGTCTGGTCGGCAATTTCCTTGATCGTGTTCACAATGCTGCTGATCTGGCTGGACTTGGAACCCAGGTCTTCAATCAGCCGGGAGGCCGATTGCACATTGCTGGCGATATCGTGCATTTCCTGCGCGGCGTTCTGGATCACCTGTTTGCCTTGCTCTGAGACGGCGTCAGTCTCTTCAGAGATCTCATAAGCGTGGCGCGCATTTTGCGCATCGGCTTCCTGTTGCTCCATGCGCAGGGTGATGTCGTTGGCAAACTTCACCACTTTGTACGGTTTGTGATCGCTATCGAAGATGGGGTTGTAGGTGGCTTCCAGCCACAACTCGCCACCTTGCTTGTTCATGCGCTTGAACTGGCCGGACATGAACTGGCCCCGGTTGAGCGCACGCCAGAAATCGGCGTATTCCTGGCTGTTGCGGTAGTCGGGCTGACAGAACATGCGGTGATGCTGGCCCTTGATTTCATCCAGCCGGTAACCGGTGGCTTTAAGAAAGTTCTCGTTGGCGTTGATGATGGTGCCATCCATGTTGAACTCGATCACCGCCATGGAGCGGTCGATGGCGCTGAGCATGTTCTCCTGCGCCAGATCGTGTTCAATCTGCTGGGTGATATCCTGGGCAAACTTGATGACTTTGACGACTTTGCGATCATCATCAAAGATCGGGTTGTACGTGGCTTCCAGCCAGATGCGGTGGCCGTCCTTGGCCATGCGTTTGTAATGGCCACTGAAGTATTCACCCGCCGCCAGGCGGCGCCAGAAATCGGCGTATTCAGGTGAGGAAGCGTAGCTGCTGTCACACAGAATGCGGTGATGCTTGCCTTGCAGCTCGCCGCGCTCGTATCCGGTGACTTTCAGAAAATTATCATTGGCGTTGATGACGGTGCCGTCGGGCAGGAATTCGATGACGGCCATGGAGCGATCCAGCGCTTTCAGGAACGCATCATGTTGGCGAAGCAAACCGGCCTGCTTGGATAGCTGATCCTTCATATTCTGACTAAACATGCGATCTCCTCGGATTCAAGGGCATTCCAGGGCGACAATCAAGACTGCCTGAGAGCCAGGACACCGGGTACGAGGTGTACGCATTTGTTCGCCAGAACCATGGGGTCGGGCGTTCCGGTTATACCAGCCCAATGGTTACTATATGCGACAGCAATACAATGACAATCTGACATCCATATCAGGGTGCCAGGATCAGATCAGGACCAGCAAAAACCGCCGTGGTAGATTACGCGGCCGCACCGGTGCGCGCGCGCACGCGGTTGACGCTCACCAGCGCCGCCACAGCCAGCAGCAGGGTCAGGGCCGCCTCTTGCCAGACCAGCGCATCGGCGCTGACGGTTTTCATGGCCACGCCCGCACCCAGCGGGCCGATGATGGATGCGCCGGTATAGCTGACTGTAATCCAGCGCATGACACGGGCGATTTGTGGCGCGGGCCGGGTGGCGGCGGCATACACTGCCAGGGTCAGAAACGCCGCGCTGACCCCGCCCAGCAAAAACACCCCGGCACCGATCAACAGCGTTGATCCGGCCAGCAACAAAACACAGGCGATCAGCGCGGCGACACTGGCTGCCAGCACCGCGCCAGCCAGCCCGGCCCGGTCTGCCAGCCAGCCAACCGGAATCTGCCAGACCATGGCGCCGACCCCCAGAATGGTGAGCAGCGTGGCGGTTTGCGCGGCAGAGAACTGGTGCGCCGTGGCAAATTGTGGAAACAGCCCATACAGCGCACCCGCACACAAGCCGCCCACCAGCGCCGTCGCCAGCCCAAGCTGGACGGTGGGCAAGCGCAACTGACCGGGTTCGGCGGCGCCGCTGGCCGCGTCATGATGATGGGGTTGCGGTGCCAGCCACAGAGGCGGTGCGGCGATCAGCGTCATCACAATCCCGGCGATGAAGGGCGCGTTGCCACCACTGCCCAGCAGCAAGGCCAGCGTCGGCGCTATGATTTCCGCTAGCGAAATCAGCGTTTCATGTGCGCCCACCACACGGCCACTCCAGCGGGGCGGGACGAGGCCATACAGCCAGGATTCATTGGCGATCCAGCGCATGCCCAGACCCGCGCCAATCAGGAACGCCGATAACAACCACCAGGGCCATTGTACCCACGGCATCAGCGCAAACCCGGCCACGCTGACCAGCAGGCCCGCCAGCACCGCGTAACGCGGCCCCACGCGGGCGCCCAGCCATGGCGTGCCCAGCAAACCCACCAGCATGCCGGCCCATTGCAATGAGGCAAACAGCCCGGCGCGGGCAGGGTCCAGCGCGTGATCAGCCAGCCACAATGGCAACACCATGAAGCCAAAGCCAAACTGCCCGATCTGCGCCAGGCTGGAAACACTGGTCAGCGCGAAAATCGCGCGCCAGTCGGGACGGGTGACGGTGGTCATGCAGTGGTTTCCCGCAGGGGCATGGGCAAGTCGGTGGCGCGGTTTTCAACCGGGCAGCCTGCAGCCAGACACGGGCCATCGTCGCACAGCCGGCACAAGCGCATGGAATGCGGGCTGTCACGGGTCTCGGACCAGAGCATCTTGATCAAGAGTTGTTCCAGCTGCTGTTGCTCCGGGGCGTCCAGCCGGCCCACCACGCGCGACAGCATATGGTCGCGCGCGCGCATGATGCGGTGAAGCTCCAGCTTGCCCGCTTCGGTCAGGTTGAGCGCCGCCGTGCGTTTGTCGCGACCAGGGTCTTTGCGGACCAGCCCGGCCTCGACCAGCCCCGCCACGGCACGCACCGCCGCCGGGTGGCACAGGTCCAGGACTTCGCGCAGGGTTTCGATAGAACAGCCCGGGTAAGCATGCACCGCGTTGAGCGCGGCGCGGGTGGTGAGGCCATGCAAGGGCGCCGGGGCCGGCAAGTCTTGCAGTTCATCCATCACATGCAAGGCCAGTACGCCCAACAGGTTTTCGACAGGCAGCGCCATGATGTCCTCATCACCAGAGAGACTGATGTATGCATCATGCATATAAACGCGCAGAACAGAAAGCGCAACCGCCTGCCTGGATGGACAGACGGTGTCATGTTTGACTAAAGATGAGATTTTCCAACCAAAAGATGAGACAACCGGGGGCCAAACGTTCCAGTTCCGAGCCTTCTCCAGAGCGAACTGGAATAGCTATGAGCCGAACGACAAGCCATCGACGGCAACACAATTGAACATGAATACGTCCATCTCCGCCAACATCGACACCCCTGCCGCTGACCAGGATTATTACTTCTTTCCGCTAAAGGTTGGTCAGACTGCAGCCGAAATAAAGTTGAATTTCACTGCTAATGTGGGTGTGACTTTCTGGTTGGTGCAGAAACTGGCGAATGGCTATCTCTGGTCCACACCGCAAAACATTGCCACGACCGATACGGGCAAGACCTTCACGTTCACCGGGTTGCCTGGGAATACCGCCGGCACGACAACCCCCTACGGGATCATGGTCCGGGTCTGGGGTGCAAATGCTGCCGCCGGGATCGAGTGGTATTCGTTGCGTGCGGGTGTGGGCGATGGCTACATCGCGAGCATGAACCAGATCAACAACGAAAACATCAGTCGTTGGTATCCGGTACGCGGGCAATTGCAGGCAGCGAATTATCTGACCCTCAGTGCGACCATCAAGGATAGCCAGAACAGGGCTATTCCTGGTGAGACGGTCACTTTCATCGTGAGGCAACCCGGCATAACACAGACCCAGACTGCGCAGACCGACGTGTTTGGCATGGCAACGACGACATTCAACTTTGGTTCGTGCCTTAGCCCGCTAGCCCCCGTGACGTATGCCGCGCCAGGATTACCGACTGATCATTGGCAAGGTACGGCTGAGCAAGGGGAGTGGATGATCTCTGCGGCATCTGCACAGCCAGTTGCACCCAATGTGGGTGCGAATACCAGCGACACCATCGAATGGTGGCGGATCTGCCAGGAAACTTACCTTGGACGCTGGTAATTGATTTGATTTGCACCCGGTCATGTTCTCTCCCTGGCCGGGATTAAAACAGGAGGCAACCCACATGAGTGTTTCTTATATTCCGACTACCGGCGGCTCAACCCTAAGTCTCGGTCAGGCTACCCCGCAGATGGCGGATGCAAACAAGTTAACAGGCGTCGATCCAAAAATTGCTTCCTCTGCTGCCCCAACCAAGATGAGTGAGTTCCTGAATGGGGTAGATAAATACATTGAACAGCCGTCGCAGCAGGCGACCGACTCAATGCAGATCGTGTACGACCAGATGTCCAAGATCCAGAGTGATCTGGCAAAAAACCACCCCCAGATTGCAAACAGCAACTGGGATACGGTTTTGCAGGACGGCAAACTCAAAGTCACCGGCAACCTCTCTGATAAAGATCGGACCTGGCTTGAACAGCAACTCAATGCCAACACCACGCTAGTCGGGGCGGCAAAACGATACAGCGCGTCAGTCGTCACGTTCTATCAAGGGACCTCGGATCACCACTGGATACCCACGCTGATGGGGCAAGATGGTCGCGCTTACGATGATGTTGCAGACAACATCAACGGCAAGCTTCCACTCCGCTCCATTGCCAGCTGGACCTCGGGCATTCGCAGACCCGGCGAGACCCCACAGGGTAGCGACACGGCAATCAACAACGCCCGCAAATACATCACCTCGGCGCGTTACCCCATCCCGGCCTGATATTGCGCGGAAACTCAATCCGACAAGATGCATCGCCGTTACTGCCTGAAATTACCCACAAAATCTGTGGATAACCTTTGGGGTAGTTCAAGTAAGTGCACGCCGCATCAGCCAAAACTGTGCGGCGTTTACTTTTTAGGCGGCAATAGATGCAAGGTGCCAATCAAGGGCTGAACCAGGCTTATCCGCTTAATTACGAGAGGGGAAAAAAATATATTGTCTCAGCTTTTGCATGTCTTGCCGCGTTGTCTCAGCTTTTGAGGTAGATAGTCTCAATTTATGTTGAACGCACTACTTTCAATGCGTTGTTTCTTAAAGAATCTCAATCTCGCCATTAGCAAAGCGCGACAGACGGTTGCGCGGCAGATCAACGGGCAGGCGTGGTATAGCGGGCCGTGGCTGCGCCAAACCGCAAGGTGTTTTCAGTGCCGCTGGCCCAGGGTTCCAGCCGGTCACCAACCACCTGATCGATCTTGTCCAGCCGGGCGCGCGGGCTGGGGTGGGTGCTGAACATCATTTGCAGGTTGGAGTCCTGCGGGTTGAGGGCGTCCAGCGTCTGCAGCACGGCGGGCAGGGCGTAGGGGTTATAGCCGGCGCGCGCACACAACACCATGCCGTTTATATCGGCTTCAAACTCGTCGCTCTTGTCCAGGCCACGCACGTAGACCTCAGAGAAACCCGACGCCAGGTTGGCGCCGATCTGTTGCGCCTGCTGGTTGCCCTTGTACGCCACCACGCCTTGCAGCGCATTGGAGAGCGCATCCTTGCCGGCGGCAGACTGGATGGCGCGGATGTGATGATGGCGCAGCACGTGGGTGGATTCATGCCCCAGCACGCAGGCCAGTTCGGCTTCGCTATGCAGTTGGGCCAGCAGGCCCTTGGTGATGAACACCACGCCGCCGGGCATGGCAAAGCTGTTGATCGTATTGGTATCGATCACGCCAAAGCGCCAGTTGATGCCGGTGGCGCCGCTTTGGCTGGCTACCCAGACGCCAACATCGTTGACGTAGCGTTGCAGGTTGCTGTCGTTGACCAGCGGCGCAGCACCCAGCATGTTGGAGGCCAGACCGTTGCCGATCTCCTGTTCTTCCTGCGGGCCGATGGTGCGGTTGGCATTGGTCAGGTTTTTCACCGTGCCGCCAATGGCGTTGACCAGATCCGGGTTGTTGTTGAGCTGGTTCAGAATATCGCCCAGGTTGGCGGCCTGTACGGGCGCGGCGCAGGCGGCGCTCAGCGCGAATGCAATCAGGCTACGGCGCATCATTGGTCGCCCCCCTGGCTGGTGGCGGTGCTGGTGACGCTGATGTCCGGCACGTTCTTGCGGCTCAGGTTGGCGCTGCGGGCGCTTTGCGCGGCCTGGCTGGAACTGGTGGCGTAGCTGTTCAGCCGGGATAACTGCTGCGGGTCCGGATGGGTGGAGGTGACTTCGCCACTGGTCAGACCCTTCACGCCCGTGGTGACCGTGGTGCCGGATGAACCGGTGGTAATGACTTTGCCCAGCGTACCCAGGGTGCCGCCGACGCTGCCGCTGCTGTTCGCGGTGGAGGTGCGCACGTTCAGCAGCTTGACCCAGCCACTCTGGCCACTGGCCGATTTGACCTGCAACCATGCGCCCTGGCGGCTGGTAATGGTCACGGTGCTGCCACTGGCCACGCTGCCCGTGGTGGCGGCATCCAGAAACGGTTTTTGTTTCAGGTCTGATTTGCGGATCAAGACCCCGCTTTCAGCCAGCGCGTTGCCGGCCAGCGCCAGGCAAAGCGCCAGACCCAAAGCCAGCGGCTTGATCCGGTGTAACAGGTGCGGTTGTGTTGTCATTGTTTTTCCTGGGGGGCGAACAACTGTACGGGTTTGTCGCGGCCTTTGACCTGATGCTGGCCATGATCGACAAAATCAAATTCGCAATCCGGGCCGCAAGCCTGGCGCGTGGCCTCAGAAACCAGCACACGTGCAATGCCTTTGGTTTGTCCTTCAATGCGACTGGCCAGATTCACCGTGTCGCCGATGACGGTGTAATCGAGCCGTGACGGCGCGCCTATGAAGCCCACCACAGCCGGGCCGGTGTGAATACCGATGCCGACATCAAATTCGACATCCAGATCAGTCAGGCTCTGGCGGAAGGCCTCCAGTTCGCGGGCCATATCCAGCGCTGCGGCAACGGCATGACGGGCGTGCTGCGGGTCGTCTGCCGGGGCGCCCCAGAAGGCCATGATGCAATCGCCAATGAATTTGTCCAGCGTGCCGCCGTGTTTGAAGACCACTTCGACCTGGCGGGTAAAGTACTGGTTCAGGAGCGCCACAATGTATTCGGGCGGCCGGCTTTCTGACAGGCTGGTGAAGCCGCGGATGTCGGAAAACAGTACCGTGATATTGCGGGTCTGCGGCTGCATGGTGGCGGCCATGTCGCCGCTTTCAACCAGTGTGCTGGCCACGCGCGGGTCCAGAAACCGGCCGAACATCTGCATGGTGCGTTCGCGCCGGCGCTTTTCGGCCAGCCAGGCTTGCAAGGCGCAAAGGATGTAACACACCCAGGCAAACAACAGGGGCGCATACAAGGGCAGCAGCCAGTGCCGCCCCAGGGCCAGCCAGCCGGTGGCCATGCTGGCCGCGCTGGCCAGCAGCAAAGCCGCGCCCAGACCCAGCGTATTCAGGCTGCGCGCAAAGCCGGTAACGAGCAGCGCGCACAGCACCGCAGCCCACAGGCCAAACCCCGCGCGATGCGGCTGGCGCAGCCAGTCCTGGTGCTGCAGGTTGTCGATGGCGGTGGCCAGGATTTCCACGCCCGGCCAGGTGGCTGATAACGGCGTCGGGCGCAGGTCTTGCAGGCCCGGTGCAGCGGTGCCGATGATAACGATCTTGCCGGCAAACTCATTGGCTGCCCGTTTGGGGTGCTCGCTGTTGAAATCCAGATACAGATCGCTGTAGCTCACGCGCGGGTGCGGGGCGGTCCAGTTCAGCGTGATCGCCTTGCTGTCAGGCAACGGCCAGTGCTGATCGGCCGCCAGTTGCGCGGGCAGCGACAAAATCCGCCAGCCTTGCGTTTCCTGGGCCAGCCGGTAGCGGCGCCCAATGCCGTCGGCATCGGCAAGGAAATTGATCAGCCCGCCGCGCCATACGTCTTGCGGTAACACCCAGGGCAACAGCAAGGGCAGGCTGGCATCCGGCACGGCCCTGGCGCTGCGCTGCAGGCCCAGCGAAGGCGGCAGATTACGCAAGAGCGGGCCGGTGCCATCGGCCAGTTGCACGCTGGGCAGATACAACAGGCTGGCGTGCTGGCGTGCGGTGTCCTGGAACAGCTTGTCGCTGTCGGCCCGGAAGGTATCGGGCTCGTTGAACATCAGGTCAAAAATGATGGCTTTGGGTTGCTGGCGTGCCAGCGCATCCAGCATTTCGGCATGCAGGGCGCGCGGCCAGGGCCAGGCGCCGGCTTCATCGGCCAGTGCAGTCAGGCTTTTCTGGTCGATATCGACCAGGACGATATCCGGCGACGGCGCGCGGGTCTGGGCGTGCCTGGCCAGCAAGCGGTCATTGACGGCGTGATCGACCGCGCGGGTCAGGTGCAGGCCGCCGTAATCTGCGGCAATCAGCAGCAACATGAACAGCAGGACAGGCCAGAAGCCGAGGCGTTGTTGCCACATGGGTGAAGAGTGAGTTGTGATCTTGCGCAGATTTATATCATGCGCAGTGACGCGACCCAATCAGGCCCGACGCAAAATGCCTTGTTGCTGACCTGGCTCAGGGTGACGCAAGTGACCACGCACCTCGCTCGGCGCAAAACCGAAGCGTTTGCGAAAGCGGATGGCAAACCTGGATTGCGACTCGTAACCCGAATCCAGCGCGATCTGCGACACCGGATGGTCGGTCGATTGCAGCTGGATCAGCGCCAGCGACATGCGTACATCCACCAGCAAGTCAGACAAGGACATCCCCTCTGCCGCCAGTTTGCGCCGCAGTGTGGCCTCACTCATGGCCAGTTGCGCCGCCAGATCTGGGCCGCGCCAGTCGTGCGCGGGTGCCGCCTTGATCAGCGCACGTACCCGCTGCGTCAGCGTGGCCGGCGCTTCAGGCTTGAACCGCACGCCCTGCATGGCCAGACACAGCAAGACTTCCTGCATGCGGTGCGTGGCAATGGCGGCTGGCATGCTGTTATCGGCCAAGGCGGCGCGCGCCTGGGCAATGGATTGCAGCAAGGTCTGATCCGGACGCTCGATCATGCAGGCGTCGGCCACGGCCATTTGCCCCATGCCGGCCGCAAAGGGCGCCATGATCGCAGGCTCCCAGGCCAGCCAGACAGATTCATACACGCCTGCATGGGGCCGCCGGTTGGTGACATCAAAAGTCTGGCCCGGCGCAATCACGATGGCCTGGCCTTGTTCTACCATGCGCGCTTCATCGCCCCAGCGCATCAGCTTGCTGCCGGCCGTCACCAGAATCAGCATGGCCAGGTCAATCGGCACGCGTGCCATCTCCAGCCCGCCGTATTGCAGGATATGGGCGCTGGCGCCAATGCCGGGACGGGTGGTGATGGTGCGTTCCATGCGCAATCTTCATTCAGGTTGCAAAGCCGCCCCGACATGGGCCGGGGCGGGGCGATCAACGGCCGTAACGCGCAGTAAACGTGGCCTGGCCCAGCGTCTGGAAGTGCGCCACAAAGCCGGCCACCGCAGGCGTCACGCCGGGTTCAATGGCCAGTTTATCGACATTCAGCGCGGTGACGGTAATGACATAGCGATGCGTCTCGCCAGTGGGCGGGCAGGGGCCAAGATAACCGGGCTTGCCGGTATCGTTACTGATCTGCATGACACCGGCCGGCAACAGGCTGGCGTCACTGCCGGCGCCGCGCGGCAGGCTGCTGGCGCTGGCCGGCACATTGGCCAGCACCCAGTGCCAGAAGCCGGAACCGGTCGGGGCGTCCGGGTCATACATGGTGACCAGGAAGCTTTTGGTGCCGGCCGGCGCGTTGTGCCATGCCACGGCGGGCGAAGTATTGCCGCCCTGGCAACCAAACGCGCCCGCAATCTGGCTGTTGCTGAAGACGCCCGATTGCAGGTCCGGGCTGCTGACAGTGAACGGCTCGGCCATGGCGGCGCCGGCGGCAATAAAACTGCCGGCGATGATCACAGCGGCAATGGGGGAAGTCATGGTGGGCTCCTTGTGGGCTGAAGGGATGACTTCAGTCTGCCCATGTGGGCCTTGGGCCACCGTTCCAGAATCGGCAACTTTGGTGCCGATCCGATCAATTGCGTGAATGGCGGCCACAAAAAAAGCCCGCTCAGGTGAACGGGCTTTTTGTGGTTGCCGGTGCTGGCTGAACGATTATTCTTCTTCGTCCATCAGGGCGGTGGTGTACACGTCCTGTACATCATCCAGGCTTTCCAGCGCATCGATCAGCTTTTGCATCCTGGCGATGTCGTCGCCGAGCAGTTCGGTTTCACTTTGCGGCTTCATGGTGACTTCGCCCATTTCTGCCTTGAAGCCTGCGGCTTCCAGCGTATCGCGAATACCGACGAACTCGTACGGCGGGGTGATGACTTCAATGGAGCCGTCGTCATTGGTGATCACGTCTTCTGCGCCGGCTTCCAGCGCGGCTTCCATCAGGGCGTCTTCGCTGGTGCCCGGGGCAAACACCAGATAACCGCAGTGTTTGAACTGGAACGCCACGCAGCCGTCAGTACCCATGTTGCCGCCGTACTTGGAGAACGCGTGACGCACATCTGCAACAGTACGGGTCTTGTTGTCGGTCAGACAGTCCACCATGACGGCGGCGCCGCCAATGCCGTAACCCTCGTAACGGGTTTCAACGTAGTCGACACCTTCCAGATTGCCGGTGCCGCGGTCGATGGCGCGCTGGATGTTGTCCTTGGGCATGTTGGCCGCAAGGCCTTTATCCACGGCCAGACGCAGACGCGGATTCATGTTCAGATCGCCCCCGCCCATCTTGGCGGCAACGGTGATTTCCTTGATCAGACGCGTGAAGACCTGGCCGCGCTTGGCGTCCTGACGGCCTTTACGGTGTTGAATGTTCGCCCATTTGCTATGGCCGGCCATGATGCGGATTCCTGAAAACGGTAAAAGAAAATAGCCGGTGATTTTAGCACAGCGTCTGTAAACAAGAGAGCCACCAGCAATTACAACCAGTGCGATACCCGTCCGAACGCGTAGGCCACCACCGCGCTGACCAGGATCAGCAAGGCTGCGCGCCGGCGGCCGGCCCGTGCCACGGCCAGCGCACTCCACACGACGCACCACGCCAGCGTGCCCACCAGCGGCAGATATACACACGCCACCGCAGCGGGCAGCGTCACCGCCAGCCAGGTGCGGATGGCGTTCAGGATGTACTCGCGGCGCGTGGGCGGCGGCGGGACCAGATCAGGCAACAGGCTGCCCAGCATGGGCAGGGCGGTAAGCGGTTCGGTATGCAGATTGCTGATCAACAGGCCGGCCTGGCGCGGCGCAATGCCGGTGGCGACCAGCATGGCTTGCAGGCCGACCACGTCTTCCGGGCCTGCCCGATCAGGGAGCTCATCGGTGCCGTTCAGGTCGGGTACGACCGGGGCAGGGGTTTTGCGCACGATATTAAGGGCCAGCCACACCGGACCCAGCAAAACGCCCAGCCACAGCGTAAACGCCACCGTGGCGGGCAGCCGGCCAAAACCGGCCAGCAGCATGGGTATTACGGCGGTAAACAACGCGGCATCTTGCAGGACCTGGCGCGTGCGTCTTTGCAACAACTGCATCTGGGGGGCGTACAGCCCGGTGCCTTCCACCCCGCTTTTGAGCAAGGCCGACCAGCACAGCAACGGGCCAAAACGCCGCAACAGGCGGCAGACAAAGCGGCTGGTGCCAGAAGCCGCCGCAGCCGGATACAGCGCGGCGATCTCCAGCCAGTACCACTGGCGCGCAGTGCCGGATTCCAGATCAGACAGCGTCAGCGCCACCTGGCGCGGGTCAGCACGCAAATCAGTGCAGCCAGTAATCAAGCACGGTACCGGCAAAGATCACCGCGCCGATCCGGTTGTTGGCAAGAAACGCCTGGAAGCAGGGCTGGCGTTCGCGACCGCGAATGCGCGGGTACTGATCAAACACCATCAACAGAAATGCGGCACCCAGACCGATGGCATAGACCACACCGCGCCCGGCCAGGTAACCGCCCAACGCCATCAGGGCGAGGAAAGCAAAGTGGCACAGCATGATTGCCGCCACGTCAAAGCGGCCAAAGGTGATGGCAGAGGTGCGGATGCCGATTTTCAGATCATCCGGGCGATCGGTCATGGCGTAGGCCGTATCGTAAGCGACGCTCCAGAACACATTGGCCAGCAACAACAGCCACGCCAGCGCGGGCAGTGTGCCGGTCAGTGCGGCAAACGCCATGGGAATGCCAAAGCCGAAGGCAATGCCCAGATAGGCCTGCGGGATCGCCAGGAAACGTTTGGTGAACGGGTAGCTGGCGGCAACGAACACCGCCGGGATCGACATCCATTTGGTCAGCGCGTTCAAGGGCAGGATCAGCGCAAAGGCAATCAGCGCCAGGATGGTGGCCAGCCACAGCGCCTCTTTGGTGCTGACCAGACCGGCGGCCATGGGGCGGTTTTTGGTGCGCTCAACGTGGCCGTCGAAATCCCGGTCGGCGTAATCGTTGATGACACAACCGGCAGAGCGCATCAGGAACGTGCCGGCCACAAAAATCAGCACCACCAGCACATCCGGATGCCCGGCGCCGGCAAACCATAGGCCCCACAGGGTGGGCCACAGCAGCAGCAACGTGCCGATGGGCTTATCCATCCGGGTCAGTTTCAGATACAGCGACAGGCGCGACGGTTTGGCGGTGGTATTCATGGCGATCAGGCAGGCAGTTGGTGCAAGCGCGCAGTGTGCCGCAAAGCACCGGCCACTGAAAAGCCGTACAGAACTTCCCTGGCGGCGTGCGGGCGTGTAATCCGCCGGCTTTATGGCACGTTAATGACAAGGCTGCCCCTGTCGCCGGTACGGCCGGCACGGGCGCAGCGCACAGAATCCAGACCATTTCCGCAGCGGCGGAGTCAACAAACAGGGAATCCGTTCATCGTGAACACGCTTTTCAACTTGCTGGCTATTGCGGGCACGTGCGCCTTGCTGGCGGCCTGCAACTCGGGTGACTCGTCTTCGTCCAACCAGCCTGCACCCACCGGCTTCAAGGTTCAGCCGGCCGATGGTGCGGCCATCATTACCTGGAATCAGGAACTGGGCGTCAACTACTGGATGTTCGGGGCGCAATCGTCTGACCTGACCGTACAGAACGTGCTCTCCCAACCGGGCAGCCTGCTGGTCGATGGCGTGACCTCGCCTTATGTCGCCACCGGGCTTACCAACGGTCTGGTGTATTCGTATCTGATGAATGCCAACACCGGCTCGGACAAAGCGGGCCCGGCCACGGCGGCGCTCTCGGTCATTCCGCAGGCATCGGGTTACACCTGGACCAACAGCGCGCCGATGTCGGCGGCCAATATCTATGGTCAGACCTTCAACCTGGGTATGTATGTGGCGGTTGGTGCGGGCGGGGCCATCCTGACCAGCAGTGACGGCGCGACCTGGGCACCGCAAAGCTCCGGCACCAGTGAAGATTTGTATTCGGCAACGTATACCTCCTCGCTGGCAGACGTGTATGTCGCGGTCGGTGCCAACGGCACCGTGGTGACCAGCCAGGACGGTGTAACCTGGAAGGTGCAGACCAGCGGTACGCTGACCAGTTCCACCTTGCGCGCGGTGGCGCAGAACGGCGCGTTTTATGTGGCCGTGGGTGATAACGGCACCGTCATGACCTCGACCAATGCCTATGACTGGACCGTGCAGACCTCGCCGACCTCCAGCAATTTCTACGGCATTACCTATGACAGCACCAACAGCACGTTCTATGCGGTGGGTCAGGGTGGCTTGCTGATGTCCAGCACCAACGGCTGGCAGTGGACGCTGCTGAACTCCGGTACAAGCCAGGATCTGTACAGCATCGCGACCGGCAACAGCCTGTGGGTGGCGGTCGGCGCCAATGGCACGATCCTGCAAAGCGCTGATGCATCGACCTGGTATCCGCAGACCAGCAACACCACAGAGAACCTGTATTCGGTAGTGTACGGCTCGCAATTTGTTGCGGTCGGTGGCGGCGGTATCGCGCTGAACGGCACCACCACCGGCACGGCCTGGACGGGTTCCAACCCGCAAACGTCGTCCGATCTGCGCTCGGTCAGCTTCTTTTACTACCGCTTGCTGGCGCTGGGTACGGGCGGCACCAATACCTTGTCGTACTGATCTGGTCGTGCGGCAAAACAAAACCCCGGTTCAGCGCCGGGGTTTTTTTATTGATACATTTTTTTGATGCGTTTATGTGGGGGTCAAGGTCAGACCGGGGCCAAACGGCACCTCAAAGGCGGGTGGCAGAAACACTTCGGTGACCAGCAACAGATCAGGCCCGGTGGCAAACAGCGAGCGCCGCGCCCACAAGCCGCGTGGCATGGGGCCGACGGCCGCTTGCGCCTGCCGCCACAAGGGATGGCGTTTATCTACCCGGCGCCAGGCCAGCGGGCTGCGGCGGATGGTGGGATCGGCAAACAGCATGGAGCCCAGCGAGCGGTTACCAATGCCGCGCAACCCTCGGAAACCGCGCTTTGTGGCGGCGCGGGTGGCCACGCTATGGGCGTAGACCAGTGGCGTATCGCCACTCATCAATAGCACATCGCGGGTGATGGCCTTTTGCTGGCGCTGGATATGCAACGTGCGCAGTTCATCGTTATGGACGGTGTGGGCATGCTGGCGCAGCACACGCACGGAAAAGCGCGGGAAGTGTGCAACAAGACGGGCTGTGAGTGAGCCACGTTCGGTCAGCCACGGCTTGAGTTTGCGTGGCGCGATGCACAGCGGGTGATGCCAGCGGGACTGATGAGGCATTGGGTTCGGGGTAACGTTCCGGTGCGCCATTATATGCACTGTTCGGCCGGCGGGCCCGACGAACTGCACCGATACAAGCGGGGCCTTCCCGATTTATCATCCGGTTGATGGATCACACTGCTTCTTCTGTACCGGTTCAGCGTACTGAACCTGCCGCCGGCGTCTGGCATGGTGCGCGCGATACCTTGCCCATGCTGGTCGGGGCCGCGCCATTTGGCGTCATCTTTGGCACACTGGCCTCCACGGCCGGTTTACCGACCTGGGCCACCATGATGATGTCGCTGGTGGTGTTTGGCGGCTCCAGCC
Source organism: Silvimonas iriomotensis (assembly GCF_014645535.1). Taxonomy (NCBI): domain Bacteria; kingdom Pseudomonadati; phylum Pseudomonadota; class Betaproteobacteria; order Neisseriales; family Chitinibacteraceae; genus Silvimonas; species Silvimonas iriomotensis. Next base: position 8,037 of record NZ_BMLX01000006.1, on the reverse strand, counting down.
AGTTTGTTGCCGTTACCCTGCTGGCCTCTGGCGCGTCCATCCCGGTCATTATCGCCACCACGTTTATCGTTAACCTGCGCCACGCCCTGTACAGCGCGACACTGATGCCGCACGTGCAAGGCATCCCCAAACCCTTGCGCGCCTGTATGGCCTGGTTTCTGACAGATGAAACCTTTGCCATCGTGTATCACAAGATCGATAGCGGCGAGCCCGTGCGCATTGCCAGCTATTACATGGGTTCGGCTGCGGCCATGTACAGCAACTGGCAGTTCTGGACTGCAGTGGGCATTGTCATTGGGCAGAGCGTGCCGGGCATTGCCGGCTGGGGGCTGGAGTTCGCCATGGTGGCCACCTTTGTCGGGATCGTTGTGCCGCTGCTCAAGAGCCGTTCGCAAGTGGCGGCGGCGCTCAGTGCCGGCGCAGTGGCCATGCTGGCCAACGGGCTGCCTTATAAACTGGGTCTGATGGCGGCGGCCTTTGCCGGCATCGCCGTTGGCATGGCCGTGGCGACGACGGAGGGCAAGCAATCATGATGTCCACTTTGCTGCTGATTCTGGGCATGGCCGCGGTCACTTATCCGGTGCGTGTCAGTACCTGGCTGGGCAAGGGGCATATTCCGCACCGGCTCAAACAGGCACTGGCGTATGTACCCACCGCCGTACTGACTGCCATTGTCGTGCCAACGGTGTTGATCCAGCACGATCATCTGTCGCTGGACTGGCGCAATGCGCAGCTGGTGGGCGCGATTGTCACGGGCCTGATTGTCTGGCGCACGCGCCATCTGCTGTGGGGTATCGGCGGCGGACTGGTGGTGTTTGGCCTGTGGCAATGGCTGTTCTGAAGAGAAACGCATGACCAACCCGTTCCAGCAACTTGAAGCAGACCTGGCCGAACGTCGCGCCGCGCATCTGTACCGGCGCCGTCCGGTGGTCTCCACACCGCAAGGCCCCACGGTGGTGGTAGATGGCGTTACGCTGACCAGTTTTTGCAGCAACGATTATCTGGGCCTCGCCGCCCATCCGGGTCTTGTTGCGGCCGCCCAGGCGGGCGCAGCGCGCTGGGGCGTGGGTAGCGGCGCGTCTCATCTGGTGTGCGGACATCAAGCCGCGCACGAAGACTGCGAGCGCAAACTCGCGGCATTTGTCGGCAAGCCGGCTGCGCTGACGCTGGCCACTGGCTACCTGGCCAACCTGGCCGTGATCACCGCGCTGGTCGGGCGTGAAGACGCCGTTTTTGCCGACAAGCTCAATCACGCATCGCTCAATGATGCCTGCCTGTTATCGCGCGCCACGTTCAAGCGCTATGCCCACAATGATCTGGACATGCTCGAACGCCAGCTGGCCGACACACCGGCCCGGCGCAAGCTGATCGTGGCCGACGCCGTATTCAGCATGGATGGCGATACCGCGCCACTGGCTGGCTTGCTGGCACTGGCCGAGCGCCATGATGCCTGGCTGTTTATTGATGACGCCCACGGCTTTGGCGTGCTGGGTGAGGGGCGCGGCAGCATGGCCGAGTGCGGTCTGGATTCGCCCCGCATCATTTATATGGCCACCCTGGGCAAGGCGGCCGGCGTGGCTGGCGCATTTGTAGCGGCCGAAGAGATCGTCATCGACTACCTCGTCAACATGGCGCGGCCCTATATCTACACCACGGCGGCCCCCGCACTGATTGCCGAGGCGGTCAGCGCCAGTGTCGACGTCATTGCCGACGAAGCCTGGCGCCGCGAGCGCTTGCAGGATCACATCAGGCTGCTGCGTGATCGTCTGGCTGCGGGCGGCTGCCAGCTGATGCCCTCAGCCACCGCCATTCAGCCACTGGAGATGCCCTCCAGCGAAGCGGCGCTGGCGTTGTCGGCGGCATTGCGCCAGCGCGGGCACTGGGTGGCCGCTATCCGCCCGCCCACGGTGCCGACGCCACGCTTGCGCATCACCTTGTCTGCCGCGCATGACACGGCGGCTGTCCAGCAACTGGCGGATGATCTCATTGCGCTGTTGCCCACTCTTTCATCGCCGCGGAGCCTTTCTTGAGCGTTCATTTTGATTCCCTGGGCCACGGCGACAGCGTGGTCTTTCTGCATGGCTGGGCGATGAACCGCATGGTGTTCAAGCGTGCCGCAGAACAACTTGCTGATGACTTCAGTTGCGCGCTGGTTGATTTGCCCGGTTGCGGCAGCAGCGCCACCATCAACCCCTACACGCTCGATGGCCTCGTGGCGGCGGTTGATGAGACTTTTCCGTTTCCGGTGCATGTGGTGGGCTGGTCGCTGGGCGGCGCGGTCGCCACGCGCTGGGCTTTGCAACGGCCAGAGAAAATCCGCTCGCTGACGCTGGTGGCGTCCTCGCCCAGTTTTGCCCAGCGTGACGACTGGCCGCAGGCTACGCCGCTGCCGGTGCTACAGCAGTTCACCGACAACCTGGCGGGTGACTGGAAAGGCACGCTCAAGCGGTTTATCTCGCTGCAAACCATGGGCGGCGGCGAGGCGCGGGCCATTGCGCGCGAGCTGGTTGATGACCTGTTCAACAACGGCGAGCCAGATGCCGCGGCCCTGCAGCGTGGGCTGGATATCCTGCGTGATACCGATCTGCGCCCGCAGGTGGGCGCCCTGGATTTGCCGGTGATGCTGCATTACGGCGATCGCGATGCCATGACACCGCTGGCGGCCGGAGAATGGCTGGCGCAGCAGATCAAGGGCGCGCAGCTGCATGCTTATCGCGGCGCGGCACATGTGCCGTTTCTTTCTCACCTGGATGAATTCGTCAGCGCGCAGCGGGCGTTTTTGCACTCGGTGTGATCTGGTCTGCGCAGACAAAAAACCCGGCCGCGGCCGGGTTTTTTGCGTATGGCCGCGCACTCAGTGCGTAAACTGGACAAACACCCAGTACAGCGTGCCCGACAGCAGCATGGCGGCCGGCAGGGTCAGCACCCAGGCCATGACCAGATTGCGCACGGTCGACATCTGCAGACCCGATTTATTGGCCGCCATCGTCCCCGCAATCCCGGATGACAACACGTGCGTGGTCGATACCGGCAAGCCATAAGCATCAGCCGCACCAATGGTCGCCATGGCCACCAGCTCGGCACTGGCGCCCTGGGCATAGGTCAGGTGCGTCTTGCCAATCTTCTCGCCCACCGTCACCACAATGCGTTTCCAGCCCACCAGCGTACCCAGCCCCAGCGCAATGGCGACCGCGACTTTCACCCAGTTGGGAATGAACTTGGTCGCGCCATCCAGAGACTTGCGATAGTTGGTCAGCACGGACTTGTCGGCATCGTTCAGGCCGCTGTGGTCATCCTTGAGCAGGATGCGCAGCGCTTCAGAGTTCAGATACATGTCATTGCGCACGTTCTGGATCACGGCATGCGGCACTTGCTGCAGGTTGTCGTAATGGCCAATCTGTTCGGATACGGCATCAGACAAAGCCGCGACCGATGCAGCGGTTTGCGGCTGCAACTGGTGCGACTGCACATAGCGTTCTACATCCGCGCGAAAATCGGCCGGAGCCTGACCATGGGCATATCGGGCCAGCGTGTGCGAGGCCTGTTGCGATACAGCCTGGAAGGTCAGCACGTCTTTGGCCGGCATGGCGCGGTTCAGTGCGTAGGTGGTCGGCAGAATCCCGATCAGGATCAGCATGATCAAGCCCATGCCTTTCTGGCCGTCATTAGAGCCATGCGCAAAGCTCACGCCGGTGCAGGTCAGCACCAGCAGGCCACGAATCCACCACGGCGGGGCCTTGCCCGGCTTGGGTTCTTTGTACAGCGCCGGCACCTTGACCAGATTTTTGAGAATGATCAGCAACAGGGCGGCACAGATAAAGCCGACAATGGGCGAGAGCAGCAGCGATTTGCCCACGTTCATGGCCTGGCCCCAATCCACACCGCTGGTATGGGTGTTGCCCGCTGCCATCAACTGGTTGGCCAGACCGACACCGATGATCGAGCCAATCAAGGTGTGCGAGCTGGACGCCGGCAGGCCCAGCGCCCAGGTACCCAGGTTCCACACAATGGAAGCCAGCAGCAGCGCAAACACCATGGCAAACCCGGCGTTGCTGCCCACATGCAGGATCAACTCGACTGGCAGCAAGGAAATGATCCCGAACGCCACCGCACCGCTGGACAACAACACGCCCAGAAAGTTGAAGAACCCGGACCAGACCACGGCGAAGGTCGCCGGCAGGGTATTGGTGTAGATCACGGTGGCCACCGCGTTGGCGGTATCGTGAAAACCATTCACAAACTCAAAACCCAGCGCAATCAGCAAGGCCAGACCCAGCAGGCCATAAGGCACCCAGCCGGTCTGCGGCGCGGCGCTGGTACCGATATCGTTAACCAGACTGATCGTCGTAAATGCCAGACCGGCCACCAGCAATACAAGGAACAGCATTGCCGCAAACGGGCCGTTTTTCTTTTCAAGCTGCAGACGGCTGGCTGACATCGCAGAGTCAGCGGTCGTGGCGTCAGACATGACGAATCTCCGGGTTGATGAGGTAACGTAACCCCATGAACCTACGCATGATTTATTGCAGATTCGTGATGACGCAAGCTGGTCTGACTATTGGTGTAGTAGATCAGAAATGCCTGTTAAAGCCTGGCGGATGCCGCACAAAAACGGGGCGAAAAAAAACGGCCTCAAAGGCCGTTTTCCATTCTGGGAGCACGCTCCATCAAGGTGCTGATGACATCCGGAACCCTGGCATTTTCAAACAGGACACGGCAGACGCCTTCGGTGATCGGCATGTCGACCCCCAGGGCATGCGCCTGCTTGAGTACCTCACGCGCTGCCGGTACACCTTCGGCCACGTGGCCCAGGTTGGCCAGCACGTCGTCCAGATTCAGGCCTTCAGCCAGCAGCAAACCCACGCGCCGGTTGCGCGAAAGATCGCCCGTTGCGGTCAGCAGCAAATCGCCAATGCCGGCCAGACCCATAAAGGTTTCCTGGTGGGCACCCACAGCTGCACCAAACCGGGCCATTTCAACCAGACCGCGCGTCAACAGGGCGGCACGGGCGTTCAGGCCCAGATTCAGCCCGTCGCAAATGCCGGCGGCAATCGCCAGCACGTTTTTCACCGCAGCACCGATCTCAACCCCGATCAGATCGTCGCTGGCGTACAAGCGCAGAACGCTGGTGTTCAGGGCATTCACGGTATTGCGGGCGAACTGGGGATCACTGGATGCAATCGTCACCGCAGCCGGCTGGCCCCGGGCGACTTCCTGGGCAAAACTGGGGCCGGAGAGCATGCCGCGCGGTACATCGGCCGGCATTTCTTCTTCTGCCACCTGATGCGGAAACTTCATCGTGCCCGCTTCCAGACCCTTGCAAGCCCACAGCAGCGGTGCACGGTGATCCAGTGCACGCAGGGCCTTGAGCGTCGGGCGCAGACCGGACAACGGTGTGACCACCAGCACCAGATCGGCGCCGGCAACGGCTTTGCCGAAATCGGCCTCTACACTCAGATTGGCCGGGAACGGAATGCCGGGCAGATAGCGCGTGTTGGCGTGATCGGCTGCCATGCTGGCGGCCTGATCGGCATCACGACACCACAACACCACCTGATGTTGCTCGGCAAAACGGATGGCCAGCGCGGTACCCCATGCACCAGCGCCCAATACAGCTAACTTCATGCGCCCCAAACCTCTTCGATCCGGACATACCCGACCACGCCGTCGCGGTGTTTCACCTTGAGCCAGCCAGCGTGATTGTTGTCGAGCAGTTCCAGCAGAACGTCCTTGTCGGCATGCAACAGGACCGGAGAATCCAGATCAGCGCGCTGACGAACATCGAGCGGCTTCACGGCTTGTACAAAATGTCGGGTGGATAGATCGGCTTTGTGTACCCATGCCAGCGTGCCGTCACGATCACGCACACGCACCCAGGTATCTGTCTCGGACAGTGCTTCAAGCGGGGTATCGCGGCTGATGACGAACAGTTTTTTGCTGGAATCCTGTGGCGCCTGGTACAGCACCACGCCATGGCGGGAAACCGAACGGATATCGAGGGCGTGCGCCGCACCACTGGCCAGCAGGGCCAGCAGCGCGGACATCCAGAACGCCTTAGTGGGTAGTCTGGTCTGCATCGTTTTGAGCAGCGGCGGCAGCCTGGGCGCGCTGTTGCAGATAGATGGCTTCAAAGTTGATCGGTTGCAGCAGGAACGGCATGTAACCGGCGCGCGTGGTCAGGTCAGACACGGCTTCACGCAGGTACGGGAACAGGATGCTCGGGCAGCCGATGCCCAGCAGCGGGTCCATTTCTTCTGCCGGTACGTTCTCGATAGAGAACAGGCCAGCCTGGGTGACTTCAACCAGGAACAGGGTGCGTTCACCAATCTTGGCTTGCACGGTTGCGGTCAGCGAGGCTTCGTAGAAGCCGTTGTCAAAGCTGGTCGCCGAGTTGCGGAACTGCACGGAGAATTCCGGCTGTTCTTGCTCCATGAAGCTTTGCGGGCTGTTGGGCGATTCCAGCGAAACATCTTTTACATACACTTTCTGTACTGCGAAGACCGGTTGCTTCGCTTCTTGATTCTGTTCGCTCATCGCGATTCCTTCCTTGGTATTGCGCTTGGGTCGCGCGACTCATTCATATTCATCGTTTAAACAATGCATGTCTGGCATGCACTGGCTTGCGAGCGCACCCGCGGGCGAAATCATCGCACGAATCGCCCGGACGTGCACCGGGTGAAATGCCGGTGAACTGCCTGCCGGTATTTTGACTTCCATGGCGTACGCCGGTCCCGCCCGCAGCACGGCCAGTCAGATTGCCGCTGCCGTTCAGATGAACCGCATCACCGTCCGCCTGCCCGACGGCTGTATCCGGTCAACCTGGGCTGTTGCGCGCCGTTGATTGCCACACGACGCCAGTGCAACGCGCTGGCGCTCAGGGGCAAATACAACAAATCCAGAAGTATGAGGAGTAGCAACATGAAGTTGTCGGGCAAGAATACGGTGACAGGGGCGACACGTACGCTCGCGCTGACTATGGCCGCAGCATGCATCGTCGGCGCATTTGCAGGTTGCGCCACGCATGAAAAAGTCGTGGTCAAGGAAACCGTGGTGGCACAACCTGTGGTGCGCAAGATGCCGACACCCATCCATGAAGATCGCGGCACTGCGCCGGGGCCGGAGTGGGGCTGGGTAGCGGGTCACTGGAAATGGGAAGGCAACGACTGGTTCTGGGTGCACGGTCGCTGGGTGCAACAAGCCGTACCGCCCATGCCTGTTGTGATCGTTGAACAGGTACCGCCACCGCCGTCGAACCACCACTACTGGGTGCCGGGTCACTGGGTATGGCAATTCAATGGCCATGGCGGCTGGGTCTGGGTGAAGGGCTCCTGGCACGCCTGATGCCAGCCACGACGACATATATATAGATATGTATATGTGCGCGTATAAAACAAAACCCCGCAACTGCGGGGTTTTGTTTTGCAAGTAGCACGCCTGGGTGCTTACTTGTTGGTCGTCTCGCTGGGCTCGCCTGCCAGCAGTGGCAAAAGGCCACCGGCGCGGTCCAGCGCGGACAGATCATCAAAGCCACCCACGTGTGTATCACCAATAAAGATCTGCGGCACGGTACGGCGGCCGGTGCGCGCCATCATCTCTTCCTTGCGGCCGGCTTCCAGATCAATGCGGACCTTTTCAATAGTGGTGACACCACGCTGGCTCAGCAAGCGCTCGGCCATCATGCAATAGGGGCACACACCGGTGCTGTACATCACGACTTTGGGCATCGTCTCTAGACCCTTTTATATATACAAGCGCTCAAAAGCGCAGAAAACAGACCGCAAAACGGCCGGATACAGCAAAGATTATGAGGGTGGAATAAGCCGAAACAAGAGGGGCGGACAACAGCACTGAAATATTTCCGATCAAAATCACTTACAGATCAGGCTCTTGCCATAAATAGGTCAAGAATATTGCAGGAAGGTGTTGACGGGTGTCGGGGAGGTCCGTATAGTTCGGTTTCTCCGCTGCAGACACAACAGCGAAACAGCGAAAACGAAGAGTCTAGCAGGTTTCGTAGTGGATGTGGCAAACGATCTT